>DASWOP010000282.1:0-5911 GCA_036404255.1 Acidobacteriaceae bacterium
GCCAATATCCAGCCCATGATTCAGGTTGCGCACAATGTTCACCAAACCGATGGCGTCCACATCGAACACCGCCGTCGCGTCCGGATAGTTCCCCAGCTTCGGCGGATCGCCGGTCAGGCACAGTACATTCTTCAACCCGATGGATGACGCGCCCAGCAGATCGCTCTGAATGCTCAGCACATTGCGGTCCCTGCACGTGTAGTGCAGCACCGTCTCAATGCCCACCTTCTGCTGGATCTGGATGCACAGGCTCTGCGCACTCATCCGCGCACTCGCACGCGGCGAATCCGGCACGTTGATGGCGTTTACGCCCATCTTGTGCAACATTGCCGCGCCTTCAATCTCCTTGGTCGTATCAATCCCCTTGGGAGATACGATCTCCACCAGCGTCACAAACTCACCGCGTGCAATCCTGCCGCCGATCAGCGAGCGATCAGCCAGCAGCGGAGGCTGCACTGCATCGGCAACCTCGACCTGCGCCTTCACCACGCTCTCGCCGGCAGTACCCTTCTCCATCGATTCCATCGCCCGCAGCGCACTTTTCATCGCACGGATATGGCTCGGCGTGGTGCCGCAGCATCCGCCCACCAGGCTCGCACCGGCCCGCACGAACTTGCGCGCGTAGCTCGCCATGAACTCCGGCGTAGACATATAGATGTTGCGGCCATCCACCGTCTGCGGCAAACCGGCATTCGGCATCGCCATCAGCGGCAGCGCCGTCACCGCTCGCATACGCTCAATCACCGTCAGCACCGTCGCCGGGCCAGAACTGCAATTCGCACCGATCACATCCGCGCCAACGTCCGCCAGCCGCTGCGCCGCCACCTCCGCCGATGTCCCATCCAGACAATTGCCCTCGTCGTCCACCGTGACCAGCACAATCACCGGCAGCTCCGGCGCCACGCTGCGCGAAGCATTCACCGCCGCCTCTGCCTCTGCCACTGACGTCATCGTCTCGATCAGGATCAGGTCGACCCCGGCATAGTTGTTGCCCTGTTTGTCTGTGCCGCCCTGCGCCAGCGCGCGAATCTGCTGCGCAAAGACCTCCTGGGCCTCATCCTGCGAAACCTTGCCTACGGGAGCCATCGCTACGCCCAGCGGCCCCACCGCTCCAGCCACAACCGCGTCGGTCGACTGCTTCTCGCGGATGTACTCCACGCACTCCCGCGCAAGCCGGACGCCTGCCTGGTTGATGGCCTCCAGCTTGTCCTCCAGCCCATGGCGTCTCAGCCGGTAAAGATTCGCGCCAAAGGTATTCGTCTCGATAATCTCCGCGCCAGCCTGCAGATATTCTTCGTGGATGGAGCGCACCAGGTCCGGCTGCGACAGGTTCAATTCGTCGTAGCTACGGTTGATGAAGATCCCGCGATCATAGAGCATGGTGCCCATGGCGCCATCGCCCAGCACATGGCCGCGCTTCAGGAGTTGCTGGATACTTGTTGCCATCGTAAAAGCGTAAACCATTTTGCCTTCTGCCGCCCCTTTTCGTTCCACCGGGTGCAACCCGGAAAACCGCTCCTGTTTTGCTATACTTGAGCGGTACGTCAATTGATCGCCGCATTGCCGGGGTTGGAGTTTTCTACGTTGAAAAATCGAAGTCTTCTTGCTCGCGCTGCCTGCGGCCTGCTTTTCGCAGCAGCCTCTCTGGGGCTAACCGCCTGCAAGGCGAATTACTACGAATTTCCGCAGTACAACTTTGCCGGCCGGCCCATCCCGCCGAGCAAGCTTGCCAATCGCGTGATGGTGGCCATCGATAATCCCTCCGCCTTCTCCGGCGGCTCGTTGCAGATTCTCGATGCCAACCGCGACTTGCGCAGCAATGTCGAGAACACTATTCCCTATTTCATGGTCAGCGGCTATAGCGGCCGCCTGCCCACCACCATCGCCAGTTTCCCGGAGCAGCTCTTCGGCTATGTATATGGCTCGGGCGATGGCAGCTTCACCAAGATCAGCTATAGTACCGAATCCACCGCTGGTGCGGCCTCTGGCTTGCCCTCCACGTCAGACAGCATCGGCGTTACCAGTTCGGTCGCAAACTTCTACGCTGCCAGCGGCGCGCTCGGTGGCGTGATCGTGGTGGATAACACGCTGGGCAAAACCTACTCGCTCAATCTTCCCGGCGCACAGCACGTCATGGTCAATCCGGGCAACACCGTTGCCCTGGTCACCCAGCGCAACACCAATAATCTCTACCGCATCGTCCGCCTGGTCAATAATGTTCTCCCCCCCACCGACACCTATACGGATTGCGAACCGCTCAATCTGCCCGCCTACTGTGTTGTTCCGGTACAGGGCACTTTTGCCCGGCCAAATGGCGCGGTCTTTTCCCTCGATGGCAGCAGCGCTTATGTTCTGAACTGCGGCGCTGAATGCGGCGATACAACCGCCGGCGATAGTGCTGGCGTCACCTTCCTGAATACAAACAAGCTCCTCACGAGCTACCTTCCAGTGGTTGGCGATACATCGCCGATGACTTCTACTCTGGCCGTTCCCGGCGGTGCCACGGTGGGACTGACAGATGGCTATAACCTATACGTCGCCGGTCAGGAATTGATGACCAGTGCCACCGCCACGGGCAAATTCGCCCAGTTCTCCAGCGCTACCGGATACTTTACCGGCGTCTTCAGCATCATCTCGCTGGGTACCGCGCCTGCGGTTACAAATGCCTTCCCCATTCCAGATGGCACGCACACCACCATGCTCTTCGCTGACGACAACACTCTCTGGATGGGCTCCACGCTCTGCCAGGGCGGCGCGCGCGGCTATCTGGCCGGCAATGTGACCACCACGCCCGGTGCGGTCAATCTGAACTGCCTGGCCGTATTCACGCTTGGCGGCACAGCCACACCCACGATCCTGCCCGCGATTTCAGCTGGCAATCCGGTTCCCTATCCGAACCAGAATACGAACCAGTACTACTACGGCGATCTCACCGGCATCTGCTGGGTACAGAATCTGCACAAGGTCTACTCCGCATACGGCGGCCAGGTGCATGCCTTCAACACTGCCACTCTGGGCGAGATCGATAATCAGTACATCACCATTCAGGGCACAGCCATGAATGTGGTGTACATGGATGCATTGACCAACGCGGCCAACTAAACCGGCAATGAATTGCAGTGCAGTCTATCTGATTATTCTGGTGGCTGGGAGCGCAGGCTTCAGGCGTTTTCCTGGGTCGCTACGACGGTGAACCACGGTCATTTTGACGGTCCAAGACGGGCAATTTACCAATTTAGGTTTTTCCACGGCTGAGATAGGTGCAAAGTGGGTTTTCTTACCTATTTCTTCGGGGTTTATCCGATTGTCTTCGCGGTAACTTCGGTTTTTGGGGTCTGAGGCGCTGAGAGCGAGATGGCGGGAAGACGAGGTTTCATGGATGCTGTCCCATACTCAGGAAGCCAGGATACCGTCACCAGAACATTCCCTCCGCTCCGAAGAAAAGCAGTCGCCGCTACGCAACGATATACCACTCATCCCGCGATGGGACTGCGTGATGAATCCGTCCATAGCGTTCTGCGACGGCTGAGCGAACCACGTACATACTCATATTGAGCTGTTCGTCTACAATTTGAGTTGTTCTTCCAAGAGTAAAATATAAGGACTCAAGCGCAGTCTAAGGTTGAAAAATCTGTCCTGATGGCCAGACTGGAGGAGTGGGATGATCTACCGGGTGGCGATTCTGAGCACGATCTTGATGACGGGAATGGGATTCACACTTCCGGCGTATGCAGCCGGGCAGAAATCGTGGGTCTTCAAAGGGACATGCAGCAAAGGCAGTATCGCTGAAAGTGATGGGGTTAAACCCGACCTTGGACTGGGGAACACAAAATGGTTGTCAGTAGTGCAACGGGCGAAAGCTGCCCACCTGACACTGGGCACAGATGGTTTCCTGTGGTCAACTCAATCGCTCAGTTGTAACTCAGTTTCCATTATGCAAATGGACGACTACAAAGGTCATACGATGGTCACATTCTCGAACGGTGACCCCAATCATCCCATCCTTGGCTTCGCTGGTGGCCGTATCGGTGGTGATGGGCCCTTGTTCTTCACTGATACCGCTTATTTGGCGGATGGAAAAGCAATGCCGCTAAATCCAGGCAGCGGGCAAGGATGCCACTTCTATTTCACAGATCATGGCACTTTCACTCAAGGTTGGGAAAGCCGTTTAACTATGATTGAGTGTGAATTGAAGGTGAAAGACTCTGGTGGGCACCTTATAAACGCAAATGTGACATTTGAGGTGTCTCAACCGCCGCCAGTCCCACAGCCCACACGCGACCCGGCTAGCGATACTCCATGATGCCCTGCAGAAGCGCCCGGTCAATGAACACAATATTCAGAGAACGGCAAAATCTAGTTGGCAGGAGAGAGAAGATGATGTCTTACACGCAGGACGAGCTTAGTTCCATCTGGAAAAAACTAACGGACGGAACTGAACACGATGAAGTCGATTGGAATATCGTGAGCGACATAGACGTGGAACAAACGTTGAGTCATTCCAAAGTTGCAACCTACAGCGACTACAATGACAACGGAAGAACTGTCTCTTATACACGCAAACGTATGAACAAAGAGGCCCCATGGGGGATGTGGGAAAGATAGGATTAAGGAAAGGGACTGTGGAGAGTACCGTGTGTCATCGTCGCCCCTCACTTTGTAAGCGACCTAGTCGCCGCCAAATACTGGCGGGTGGACCAGCTCTCATGTTCTAACAGATGCTACCGATCGTCACTGCGACTTCGTTGCCTGCGGCGCGAACATCGCTGTAACCGCTTCCCACTTCTCTGGGGGTTAACGAACTGATTGCTGTAGCCCTCCAATATTTGATGAAGCAAACCATCTTCCTTGTCAGGTCACTGCCGATAGGGCCTTCAGCAGGGCATCGCGGAGCAGCCTAAGTTATTGCCTTTTCCAGCCTTAAATGTAGACGAACAGTTCGATATGTGATGTAGAAGCTCCTCGGAAAGGACAATAAAACACTATAAGGTTGCACTACTCACTAAGATATCTTCAGAGCTTCGCTTGACATCAGAAACGCCATACATTTTTACAAATTCCACACCTAGCTTGAGTTGCCGTCTCTTTCCTAGAGAGTCCCGTGGCCAGTAGGGAAAACCCAGCGGTGAGAACCGCCGCGGTTGCCTTGCCTCCACTAATCCCTTTTTTATTGGTCACCTGTTTCGTTCTAATCAGCCCCTTGCTATTGCAGTGGGGGCAGACCATGGCAGGGTTCAACGCTCCGAAGTTGGAGGCGCGCCTAGCTTTGATAGCCAACGTCAAGATCAAGCAAACTACGAACAACACTACTAGGAACACGCGTGTCTCCATTCTTGAGCGATGCTCGTCTGGCGGGCAGCCCACACATCGTCTCTTTGCGACCCATTCTAACTCGCCACTACGCTGGACACGCAGAAAGCTTGGGAAGCAAAGGCATACCTCAGGGGCTAAAGCCCGATTAGTGGCTGGGATTTAGGGTGTGGGCTAAAGCCCACACCTACCTCAAAGACAAATGCAAAAGCTCCCGCGCAATTCGCACTACTTTTTCTTTGCCAGTCTTCGCAGCACGGCGAGTTCGCGCATCTGGTTCTTCATGGGCTGGGCGGGGATGCCGGAGAATATCTGGCCGGGGCCGTAGACGCTTGCGCCGGAGTAGACGCCGGCGGCGCCGCCCAGGATGACGCCGGGGCCGATGGTGACGCGTTCACCGAGGCCGACCTGGCCGCCAAGGATGGCGCCGTCTTCGATGGTACATGAGCCGGAGATGCCGACCTGGGCGACGATGATTACGTTTTTGCCGATGCGGCAGTTGTGGCCGATGTGGACCTGGTTGTCGATCTTTGTGCCCGCGCCGATGCGGGTCTCTTCCAATGCGCCGCGGTCGATGGTGGTGTTCGCGCCGATGTCTACG
>DASWOP010000283.1:0-5187 GCA_036404255.1 Acidobacteriaceae bacterium
TAGCCCGTAAACGAGATCTCGCCCCCGCCGCTCACCCGCACATTATGCAGTGTCACATCGCGATACTCCGGATAGAGCTTCCCTTCCAGGCTGCCCGCCGCCGTGTAACCCGTATCCAGCGTGATCGGGTGCGGCGAATTACGCACACACACGTCGTCATACACCACGTCATGCACCAGCCCGCCGCGGGATGCATTCGACTTGATGCGAATCCCGTTGTCCGGCCCATCCAGCGACAGGTCCATCACCCTGATCTTGCTCACGCCGCCATTGGTCTCGCTGCCGATGGACATGCCGTGGCCCCAATAGAAGTGGTTGTGGCTCACCGTCATATTGGTCACGCCGCCGGTGCCGCCCTTGATGGCCACATTGTCGTCGCCCGTGCGAATAAAGCTCTGCGTGATGGTGATGTTCTTTGATCCATTCCCCGGATCGACCCCGTCCGTATTGCGCGCACCTCGCTTCGGCGTGTCGAGCTTCAATCCCCATACCGTGAACCCATCGCCCCCGCCATACACCACGTGGAAGTTCGGAGAGTTCTTCAGTGTGACCCGGTAGATTGTGAAATTGTCCGCGTGGTTTGCCACGATCAACCGGTAGCACTGCTGCCTGCCATGCGTCCGCGCATCCTCCGCCAGCTCCCACCAGGTCTTGTCCTTGCCCAGGATCTTCATGCCGCCGCGGCCATCGATCACGCCGTCGCCCATCACCGCCGCATCCTGCACGTGGTCCAGCCAGATCAACGGCTTGCAGCCAGCCTTCGGCGCATCATTCACCAGCCCGCAGCTTCCCGGCGAGATGGCAAACTGCTCCGCATCGCGTGAGCCAAACAGCGTGACACCCTTGTCGATCAGTAGCGTCACCCCGGTATGCAGTTGCAGCGGCCCGCTCAGGAACGCATTGTTCGCGCCCTGCGCTGCAAGCTCCACCGCCTGCCCCTTCGCGCATCCGTCCAGAGCCTTTTGGATGCGAACTGTATCCAGCTTCGTCTCATCCGCGGCAGTAATATTGCCGCCCGTGCCAATAATCTGCGCCTCCAGCTTCATGCACGCCGCTGGAATCACCGGCTCCGTCACCGTTCGCGAATCCTGCGCATACACCATCGCACCTGCCAGTAACGCTGCTCCCAAAGTCAGAACCGTTTGCTGCATTATTTTCATGCCCATTTCTCCCCGCATTTTCATTACCGCGCACCGTATAAATTGGTCCTACCTGTATACGCTTCCCTGGTTACAGAAGTCTCTCTCCACGTTTTTAAATTTCTCTTTGTTATGAAAGGAGTAACCTGCGGCTACGCCTCGACAATGACACTCGGACGCAATTCCTCACAGGCGTATCATTCAATCGCGAGGGATCAGATCTTGGGTATCGCCATCGTATTGCCGCAGCTACACTGCTTTTCTGTAGTGAAAAAGTTCTTGCTCTGCAGCATCCTGCTCTTCCCCTTCCTCGCCCACGCACAAGCCGATACCGGTCCAACCGCCGATGAGCTTCTCAAGCAAGCTGCAGCCGTCTATGCCCGCTCTGGGAACTTCCACATCGAACAGATAGAAGAGTCCATTCGATCCAATGAACTGATGAATGACAGGCGGAATTATGTTCTTACCGTCATTCGCGGCGATAACAATCGCTTTCGCATCGAAACTCGCGCATCTGGCGGCTCCTGGGTGCAGGTATCGGACGGGACTACGGAATCGATCTATCGCGCAGAATCAAACGCCTACGTACAGCATTCTCTTGCCGGAAAGTCTCCTTACTTTTACCGTGCCATATTTGGAGATAACAACCAGCTCAAGGGTGCATGGGGTATTCCCGTTTCCCTTGAGTCGATAGCGTCCAGAAGCGTGAACGCCACCCGTACGGCAGATGAAACGCTCACTCTTGGCAACCATCAATTTCCCTGTTACGTCGTCCATGCCGAGTCAAAGGAGCAAACCAGCGAATCAAACTCCAGCCGCACCTTCTGGATCGATAAGCAAACCCATGTTTTTCGCAAAGTAGTTGCGCACGAACGCTCCTACATGATCGACGGCGACATCCATATCCCATTCAATTGGGAAAAGACCACGACCTACCCCGTGGCCGACATGGACGTTATAACGCCTGACAGCGTCTTTCAGTTTGCCCCGCCGCAGGGTGCGAAGCTAGTCGAGCATCTTGAGCCAAAGTGGGCCCAGGCGCTTCCAGCCACAACCTCCGCCTCCACCTTCAAACCTTACCCGGCCCCTCCTGTGATGCTGCTTGATGCCGCCGGTAAGCCAACTCCACTCAGCGAATATCGCGGCAAGGTTGTCGTAATTGATCTCTGGGCAACGTGGTGCGGCCCCTGTATCTACTCGCTGCCCGCCTTTGCGACGCTGGCAGACGCTCCTCCAGAACCCGGAATGGCTGTATTTTCGGTTGACGAAGATCTTAAAGCCCAGGATGCTACCGACTACCTTGTCCACCATGGCTACAAGTGGACGAACTACCACGACCGCAAGCGCGAGATTCAGAATGCGTTCGGGCTTAAAGGTATTCCGCAAACTCTGGTCATTGATCGCCTCGGAAACGTCATCTTCTCCGGCAGCAGCGCGTCATCCCCAACCTACGAGAAGGATCTGCAAAATGTGCTCAAGATGGCGCGTCTTTCCTCCGGCGTTCCGGCTAAGAAATAAACAACGACCTACATTCGCGCAGCCTTCTTCCCCAGAATCTCTTCCACGTCCTGCACCTTGCCCGTGATCCGCCCTGTCGCGCCCTTGCGCTCATCCAGCGTGATGCTGGTCAGCACTCGCGGTGCCAGTTCCAGCACCCTCCGATGGCACTGCATGATCACCGCCATCACATTCTCCGGCTCACCTTCCACGACGGTATGCATCGGCCCCAACTGATACGCCAGCCCCGAAGCATCCACAATCGCCACCGCCTCCGCGACCAGCGCTTTCACGCCCTCACCCGCACCCATTGGCACCACAGAAAAACTCGCCAGCATACTTCCTCCTTCGGCTTTCAGCCTCGCTCAATCTTTCGCACGGCCATAAGCGCCGCGTTATATCCGCACATCCCATGCACCCCGCCACCCGGCGGCGTCGATGCGGAACAGAGATACAGCCCCTTCGTTCCCGTTGCATAGCTTCGCGCGCCCGGACGCCAAACAAACTGCCGCAAAGTATTAGACCCGCCGCTGATATCGCCACCTCGCAGGTTTTCATCCATAGCCTGCAGCCTTGCCGGCGAAGAGACATTGCGCGCCAGCACGCAATCGCGAAAGCCCGGCGCAAACCGCTCGATCTGCGCTTCGATCCGCCCCGTCATGTCTTCGGTCGACCCGTTCGGCACATGGCAATAGACCCACGCAACATGTTTACCCTCCGGCGCACGGCTCGGATCAAACAGCGTCGGCTGCGCCAGCAGCACAAATGGTCGCTCCGCATGCCCCCCTCTGCACACCACATCTTCCGCCTGTGCGATCTCTTCAAATGTTCCACCTACATGCACCGTGATCGCCCGCCGGCATGCCTTCGCTCGCCACGGAATCGGCTCGCTCAGAGCATAGTCCACCTTGAACGCCGATGGCCCATGCTCAAACCGTTGCAGCGTCTTCCTATATGCCTTGGTCAGCTGGTCTCCCGCCATCGCCAGCAGTTGCCGCGGCGAAACATCGCACATCGTCAGCTCGCCATCCAGTTCATCCAGCGATCCGATGCGGCGCGACGTATGCACCTTGCCGCCCAGCCGCTCCAGGTATCGAATCATCGCGTCAGGAATAGCCTGCGCCCCGCCGCGTGGAATAGGCCACCCACCCGAGTGTGCCGCTGCACCCAGCACCAGCGCCACTGCGGCGCTCAACGGCCGGTCAAACCGCACCATGGAGTGCGCCGCTAACCCACCAAACAGCGCACGAGTCCTCTCCTGCCGGAAATGCCGCACCAGCCGCGTCGCCGGCTGCAATCCCAGGTACGCAAACCGCGCCATCAGAAACGGGTGCCGCGGAAGCCGCAACGGCGGCTGCAACCCATCCTCCGCAAAGAATCGCCAATGCTCCACTGTCGGATGGACCAGCCGGCGCCACGCATCGCCGTCCACGCCAAACTCCATCTCGGCTTCGTGAAACTTATGCTCCAGCATCACGGCGGTACCATCATCCAGCGGATGCGCCACGGCTGCATCGCCATGAATCCAGTGCAACCCAAACTGTTTCAGCGGCAGTTCCCGGAAGAAGGGCGAACCCACGGCCATCGGGTGCACCGCCGACCCAAAATCATGCCGAAAGCCCGGCAGCGTCAACTCCATGGTGCGGGCCCCACCACCCGCCTGCGCCTCCGCCTCAAACACCTCGACCTGGAAGCCAGCGCGCGCCAGCGTGATGGCTGCAGCTAGCCCATTCGGTCCTGCGCCGACGATGTTGGCGCGTTTCATGCGTTGATCGTCTCATGAACCCTGCGCCTGCCCATCTACTTTTTGCTTATCATCCTTATTTGCTCCTTCTGCAAGCCTCTCGCTTGCGAACCGAATAGGATGGAAAGCGAAGCCTCTGCGCCTAAACTCTGCCAGCGGCAAACCAAAGTGGTTCGCAATAAATCAATCGCTTCACGAAAGAATATCCTCCATGCGTATCGCCTCTCTCGATTGCTTTGCCGGTATCGCCGGAGATATGTTCCTCGGCGCATTGATTGATGCGGGCGTTCCCGCACACATCCTGCACGATGCCACGGCTGCGCTCGGCCTCGACGCCAGCCTTCAGATTGAAGTCGTGAACCGCAGCGGCATCTCCTGCACCAAGCTCCATGTCCTCTCTGATGGCAAGCTGGCCGAAGCAACTCCGGCACAAGCCGAGCACAAGCACGACCATCCTCACGATCACAAACATGATCACGGGCACTCGCATGAGCACAAACAGGAGCATCCCCACGTACACGGCCGCTCGCTCAGCACCATCCGCGCCCTCATCCAGGCCGCCCCGCTGGCAGAGCCCATCAAGCTCACCGCGCTCCGCGCCTTCGATCTGCTCGGCCACTCCGAAGCGAAGATTCACAACGTTCCTGTCGACGAGATCCACTTCCACGAAGTCGGTGCGGTAGACGCCATCGTCGACATCGTCGCCTCTGCCGCCGGCATTCATCATCTCCAGGTGGACAAGTGGTTCTGCTCGCCGCTCAACGTCGGCAGCGGCACCGTCGTCTGCGCCCACGGCACATTTCCCGT
>DASWOP010000284.1:0-4430 GCA_036404255.1 Acidobacteriaceae bacterium
TTCAATGCGGGCGCTCAGTGCATCCATCGGAGGCGGCGTAGCCTTCTGCCTGGCATACTCCGGCAACATCTGTTTCTGGTAATACTCCGTGATCTGTTGCCGCGTAATTTGAATACCGGAGCGAAAGCGAATCTCAATAAATGCCAGCACCTGCATCCGCTGGCGCCAGCGTGCTTCCAGTTCCTGTTCAGTAAATTCGTTGTCTGCCAGAAAGCGTTCCCAGCCCGCATCCGTCTCGCACTTGTATGTCAGGCACGCCGGGATCGTCTGGCGCAGTTCATGGATCTGCTTCTGCACTTCGCTATCCGGAATCGGAGCCTGCGGTTGCAGCTTCTCCTGTTGCAGAATGAGCATCCGGTTGATGAGTCGCTCCTGCGCCCTCTCCCTCGGTGTGCCAGTCGTCTGCGAACGGAATGGCTGAAACGCAGAGAAGCGCATCTCCTCTTCCACATCACTCTCCAGAATCACGTCCTGGTTCACAATTGCGACAATGTAATCCAGCGTCACACCCGTCTTCGCATCAGGAGCCGCAGTAACCGCAGCCGGATTCGCCGGTGCGGCCGTCGCCGGAGTCTGTGCCAGCACACACGGCACCGCACAGGCCATGGCCAGCACCGCCAACCATCTTGCGCTCATCGGATTGTTCGCCGCTCTCGTCATCGCTAGAAGCTCTGTCCAATGCTGAAGAAGAAGTTGAAGTGCCCTGCCTTGCCCACGCGCGGCACTGGTTGATTGTCTGTGTAGTCTTCGAGAATTGGATACTTCGGCGGATTGAGGTTATAGCTGAAGTCCACGCGAATCGGCCCAATCGGTGTCTTGTAGCGCAACCCCAGCCCGGCAGTGTGCGAAAAATACGCAAAGTCGCACGTCCCCGGATACGGCGTGTAAATTGCATCCGCTCCCGTACCCGTCGTCACCCCGCCATTGTTGCCCTCGCAGGTTTGGCTATTCGGCTGGTGGACACGCCCAAACGATCCACCCACATCCGAGATCTTCGTAAACACATTGCCCATGTCATGGAAGAGCACCAGCCCAAGCGCATCGCCGATCACCGGCATAATCGGTGCTGGAAAGCGCAGTTCCGTTGTGTTCACAAACACAGCCGTACCGCCCACCGGGTATCCCGTCAACAGATCCCGCGGGCCCGCGCCATTGATGGGAAAGCCACGATGCGAACTCGCGCCGCCGGCATAGAGCCGTTCCGGCAGTGGCACCTTTACGCAGCTCGGATAGTTGATCGGCCCGTTGGCTCCACCTTGGCAAGACGTGTTCGACGCCGTCTGATCGAACTTCCCGAATGAGTTTTCAAACCCGAACCGGGTGTTGCGCGCCAGAACGATTCGCTGCTTCTTGTCCAGCGCATAGTACGTGGAGTTCGTCATATCAACCTTGTTGAAGTCCGTCTCCGAACCAAAGGATGTATGCGAAACAAACTCATGGATCGACGTGTAGGAACCGTGCGTCGCGTCCAGCGGCGAAGGCTGCCGCGTATCGTGCAGCCACGTCACCCCCGGCCCACCCGTGCGATCGGGATTCGCCAGCAGTGGGATCAGGTTCACAGCCACCTGCAGACTGCTCTGATCGATCGCCACCCGGCGGTACGTATAGTCGTAGATCAGCGTATCCTGCCGCCGTGCATGCTGTGTCACCTTCACGTTGCCCTGCAGCGTCTTCGCCGAATACGTCGTAATGTTCTGCACGTTGGAGTAGCCGCCGGAGACACTGAGGTTGTACTTCGGATTCCCCCTCAGGTGCGGGTTCTGAAACGTCAGCGTCGCCACCTGCTCCAGCAGACCATACGTGGTGTGCAGCGTCAGCGTATTGTCCCGCCCCCGCACATTGATGCGCGTCACATCCAGCGATACCCGCGGGCTCACTCCCAGCTTGCCCTCCTGCGAGCATCCTGAACCGCCCCCCAGCGAAGCCTGCGCCCTGCAATTCGTCGTTGGCGTGCCGGTCTGCGCCTCAAATCCAAAGCCGTACGTCAGGTCCCACCGCTTTGCCTCGGTCAGCTGCACGATCACGTTCTTGCGTGTCGCATCACCCGTCGGATTCTGCACCGCCGTATTCACTTCATTGAACAGCGCCAGGTTATAAAGATTGCGCTGTGTATCCAGCAGCGCACTCTGATCCAGCGGGTCGCCCGGACGCAGACGAATCTGCCGCTCCACAATATGCGGCTTCGTATAGTGAACGCCCGAGAGCAGAATCCGGTCCACAAACACCTGCGGCCCCTCGACAAGCGTCAGCGTCACATCCTCTTTCTGCGGATCATCCGCCGCCTTCGTTGGCGTCACTGTAATCCGCACCTGATCGAAGCCATGGCTCAGGTAATACCCCAGGATCACGTCGCGATCCCCCGCCAGCGTCAGCAGCGAATACGGCTCGCCTGTCGCTGTATTCATCAGCGCCTTCACATCCGCCATACGCGCCGGGTCCACGCCCGTCAGCGTCACGTTGCCGAACTTCTGCTGCAACCCCTCTTCAATGGTGATGGCCACCATAATGCTTCCGGTCTTGGACGCTTTACCGCTGGCATCTGTCTCCACGCCTTTGACAGACGTCGTCACGTTCACATCACTGAAGCCGTTTGCGCGATACAAGTTCTGGATCGAACTTACGTCCGACTGTAACAGTTGCGGACTATATCGTCCGTGGCGCAGATAGTGGTCAGCCTTCTGCACCTGCATACGTTCATACAGCAGGTCTTGCTGAAAATACTTCGCCCCCGTGATGGTGACTGATGTGACCTTATGCTTCTGCCCCTTGTCCACCTTGTAGATGATGTGTTCATGCTGCGGATCGGGCTTGGTTACACTCACGCTCACTGTCGCGTCAAAGTATCCATCCCGCACCAGATACTCACGGATGTTGTGCGAGCCTTCATTCAGCAGATCGGTATCAACCGTACTCTCCTGGTAAATGGGAATGATCAGTTTCTTGCGGCTCTTGCTCAGCTTCACCCCCTCTGTATCGATCGTGACCAGCGGGCCCTGCACAGCGGTGAAGTCATAATCCACATGATGCACCGGCGGCTGATACACCTTCTTGTCCAGCGTGATCTTCGCTTCCAGCCTGCCCTGCTTCTCATACTGCTTGCGCAGGTTCGTCAGTGCGTTGGTTGTGGTCGAACGATTCACTTTGTGGTTCAGCTTCAGCTTCGCCTTCTTGCGAAAATCTCCCGGCGTAAAACCCGGCTCGCCCGCCGCGTTCACCGCTCCAATACGCGCCTTCACCCCCTGTTGCACGGTGATGGTCACATTCATCTGCTGATTCGCGTCCTCCGGAGTCGTTGTCTGGCTTACCTTGGCCTCGTAATATCCGTTCTGCGCCAGCGTGTCCTTCACGTTCGCAATCGCAGCATCCACGGTCGTCTGGCTGAACGCCGTTCCCGGCTGCAGATTGGTCGCACTCTCCAGAATGGAGGTCAGCCGTTCGCTCTTCACTCCCGTAATCAGCACGCGACCCACGTAATAGCGCGCCCCCCCCGAGAAGACCAGCACAACTCCGGTCGCAGTACGGTTCCCGCTTACTGTCAGGTTGCGATAGCGTCCCGTCGCATATAGCCGGCGCATGCTGTTGCGCAACGCCTCCGGATCAAGCGGCTTCCCCTGCTGCTGTCCCAACTGCTGCAGCAGCGTGTCTTTCTCGCTGAAGCTCACCCCGGTAAACTCGATCCGCTCGACCGTCAGCCCCTTCAGCTTCCACAAGCTGCTGTCTGCCTTCGCGGGAACCGGCTGCGCCGCATCTGCCGAATTAGCCTTTCCCTGCGTCCCGGTCTGGCCCGCTACCGGGGCACTGGACGGTGCATCTGCCCCTGAGTTCTGCGGCGCGAGTGCAGTAATGCCCGGCAGAGATGCTGTCGAAGGGTTCTGCTGTCCGCTTGCAGGCGAAGTCTGCTGCGCCGCCGCCGCACCCCACGCCAGCAAGGCACACGCAAGCAGGACCACCTGTCTTCTCTTCCGGCGGCCACCTTTAGGCCCTGAATCTTGTAAATACAAGCTGTACTTCTCCAAATACACTTTATTCTCTGGGTTCTCAGTAGGATACGGCATACTGCTGTATCTCGTTGGATGCAGCTTCTCGCAAAAACCTTGCCTGAGTCTCCTCGACCGCCGTAGTTTTCCCCGAGACACCTCTCCAAAAACAAAACTCTCTTATACTACGGTCTGCGGGCACGTTTCATTGACGAATGTCCCGCGCACTACTCATCATGGAATCCCCTCACACATCCGATCGCCTCATCGAGCGCTACTCCCGCCAGGTTCTCTTCCCCGGCATCGGCCCCGAAGGCCAGCAACTCCTCGCCTCCTCCCACGTCGCCATCGCCGGTTGCGGAGCCACCGGTGCCGCCGCCGCCGCTCTTCTCGCCCGCGCCGGGGTCGGCGAAATCACCATCATCGACCGTGACTACGTCGAAGAGAGCAACC
>DASWOP010000285.1:0-8183 GCA_036404255.1 Acidobacteriaceae bacterium
TGGAAGCGTTGACGAACCAGCCCTCACCGCCCTCGTCGACTGGCAGGTCACCAGCGGCATCAGCTTTCTCATCTCCTGCGGCACCACCGGCGAAGCCCCCACCCTCACCGAATCCGAGTGGCTGCGCGTCGTCACCCTCACGGTAGAAACCGCCGCCGGTCGCGTCCCCGTCTTCGCCGGCTGCAGCCACAATGCCACCGCCGTCGCCGTCGAACGCGCCGCACTGGTCAGCAAGATCCCCGGACTCACTGGCATCCTCACCGCCAGCCCGTACTACAACAAGCCTTCGCAGGAAGGCCAGTTCCAGCACTTCCGTGCCATTGTCGCGGCCACCCCGCTGCCCATCATTCTCTACAACATCCCCGGCCGCACTGGCGTGAACATCGAGCCCGCCACCGTCCTGCGCCTCGCCCAAGCCTGCCCCAACATCGTCGCCGTCAAAGAATCCAGCGGCAACCTCGCCCAGATCGCCGAAGTCATCACCCAGGCGCACGAAGGCTTCCGCGTCTACGCCGGCGACGATGGCATCGCGCTCGACGTGATCGAACTCGGCGGCCACGGCCTCATCTCCGTCGCCTCCAACGAAATCCCTGCCGAGATCTCCGACATGATCAACGCCGCCCTCGCCAAAAACTGGCCCAAGGCCCGCGGCATGCAGCAGCGATTCGCCCAGTTGATGAAGGCAAACTTCTGCGAGCCCAACCCCGCCCCCGCCAAAGCCGTCCTCGCCCTGATGGGCAAAATGACGGACACCCTCCGCCTGCCCATGGTCCCCGTCACCGCGCAGTCGCGCGAGAAGCTCACCACCATCGTCAGCGAACTCGGCCTGCTGGCTAATGCAACTGCCGCGAAATAGTTCCACTTCGAACGAGGAAAACATGATTCCCCCCACCCTGAAAGAAAAGATCGAATACTGGTTCGCCCAGGGCCCTGCCGCCATCGGCGATAAAGAGGCTAACCAGGTCTTCCTGCAGCTTCGCACCGCGCTCGAAACCGGTGAGATCCGCTCCGCCCAGCCCGACCACGCCAGTTCCCTCGGCTGGCGCGTCAACGAATGGGTCAAGCGCGGCATCCTCCTCGGCTTCCGCCTCGGCGCATTGGAGGACATGAGCGGCAAAGCCCTCTCCTTCCCCAGTCTTTCGTTTATAGACAAAGCCACCTACCCGGCCCGGCGCTTCACCCCCGCCGACGGTGTCCGTGTCGTACCCGGCGGCTCCTCCGTCCGCAGCGGAGCATTCGTCGCCAAAGGCGTCGTCTGCATGCCGCCCATGTACATCAACGCCGGTGCCTACGTCGACGAAGGCACCATGGTCGATTCCCACGCTCTCGTTGGCAGTTGCGCGCAGATCGGCAAGCGCGTCCACCTCAGCGCCGCCGCGCAGATCGGAGGCGTACTAGAGCCCGTCAACGCCTCGCCCGTCATCATCGAAGACGACGTCCTCGTCGGCGGCAACACCGGCGTCTACGAAGGCACCGTCGTCCGCCGCCGCGCCGTGCTCGCCGCCGGCACCATCCTCACCCGCGGAACCCCCGTCTATGACGTCGTAAAGGGCCTGGTCTACAAGGCCACCGCCGAATCGCCCCTCATCATCCCCGAAGGCGCCGTCGTCGTCCCCGGCTCCCGCGCCGTCACCAAAGGCAAGGGCCTGGAGTGGGGCCTCTCCCTCTACACCCCCATCATCGTGAAGTATCGCGACGAGAAGACCGAGCTCTCGCTGGAGCTGGAAGACCTGCTGCGTTAGAATTCGCCATACGACTGGTAAGGAGTTCGCACATGAAGCTGCTTCTCTTCCTCATCCTTCTCATCATCTGCTGGCCAGCCGCCCTCGTCGCGCTGATTCTCTACCCGTTCGTCTGGCTCATCCTCCTGCCCTTCCGCCTCGTAGGCATCGTCGTGGCAGGAGTCTTTGAACTCATCAGCGCCCTCTTCTCCCTCCCGGCCAGAGTCCTTCGCGGCGTTTAAAGCAGCCCCCGGCGCTTTGGGATGATTCAGCCCCGGCAGTTTTTGGGATTAAGCCCCCGGCTTCAGCCGGGGGGAGTGGGGCTTCAGCCCCACGGAAGCAGGCACAGGAAAACCAGGGGCTTTAGCCCCGGAAGGATGATTCCTCCGGGGCAGCATCCCGCTACACCGCGCCATCGAGCCCCGCGCAACCCCGGGTGTTAGAATCAGGGTTTATGGCACAAGAGAAGTTACAGATCATTCCGCTCGGCGGACTGGGCGAATTCGGAATGAACTGCCTCGCAATTCGGTGGCAGGACGAAATTATCGTAATTGACGCGGGCTTGATGTTCCCCGAAGAAGAGTTGCTCGGTGTGGACATTGTCGTCCCCGACATCTCCTACCTCATCGAGAACCGCAGCAAGGTCAAAGCCATCCTGCTCACGCACGGCCACGAAGATCACATCGGCGGCCTGCCCTGGATACTCTCCGAGCTGAACGTGCCCGTCTACGGCACCGAATTCACCCTCGCCTACGTCGAGGGCAAGCTGGAAGAGCACGGCCTGCTCGACAACACAGACATGATCGAAATGCTCCCCGGGCGCCGCTTCACCTTGGGCTCTTTCTCCATCATGCCCATCCGCGTCACCCACTCGCTGGTGGATTGCGTCGCCCTCGCCGTGCACACGCCAGTTGGCGTCCTTCTGCATACCGGTGACTTCAAGATCGATCTCTCCCCGCCCGACGGCAAAGCCTTTGACCTCCAGGCCTTCGCCGAACTCGGCAAACAAGGCGTTCTCGCCCTGCTGCAGGACTCCACCAACATCGACCGCCACGGCTACACGCCCAGCGAAGTCGCCGTCCGCCCACGCCTCGACGAGATCTTCTCCCAGACGAAGAAGAAGCTCTTCTTCAGTTGCTTTTCTTCGTCCATTCACCGCATCGGTATCGCGCTGGACCTCGCCAAGAAGCACGGCCGCAAAGTCGCGATGATTGGCCGCTCCATCGACAACTCCACCGAAATCGCACAGGACCTCGGCTACCTCGATGTCCCCAACGGTCTCATCATCAATCCCAGCCAGATCCGCGACTACCCGGACAACAAGCTGATGCTGATGATCAGCGGCACCCAGGGCGAACCCATGTCCGCCCTCTCCCGCGCCGCCGTGGACAATCACAAGTTCGCCCACATCAACGCCGGCGACACCGTTCTGCTCAGTTCGCGCGTCATCCCCGGCAACGAAAAGGGCATCTTCCGCATGATTGACCATCTCTGCCGCCGCAACGCAGAGGTCATCTACGACGATGGTGCCAGCGGCCTGATCCACGTCAGCGGCCACGGCAGCCAGGACGAACTTCGCCTCATGATCGGCCTCGTCCGCCCCAGGTTCTTCATCCCCGTGCATGGCGACTACCGTCATCTTCAGAAGCACATTGAAGTCGCCTCCAGCATGGGCATCGCCGAGCAGTGCATTCAGATGGAAGACGGCGACATTCTCGAACTGGACCGCACCACCGCGAAGAAGAACGGCAAAGTTACCACTGGCCGTATCTGCATTGACTCCGGCGGAGACACGCAGGACGTCGTCGAAGACATCATCATCCGCGATCGCAAGCACCTCAGCGAAGACGGCATCGTGCTGCCCATCGTCGGCATCAACAAGCGCACCGGCCGCGTCGAAGGCCTGCCTGAGATCGTCAGCCGTGGTTTTGCAGCAGCGGAAGAAGGCCTCATCGCCGAGGCACGCCAGATCGTGATGCGCACCCTCGACGGCTCCAGCGCGGAAGAGAAGGCGGACTATGGCCTGATCAAGGAAAAGATCCGCGCAGATCTGAAGCGCTACATCCAGAAAAATACCAGCCGCCGTCCCCTCATCATGCCCGTCATTCTCGAGATATGATCGCAGGGCGCAGCTGGCTCCAGGCTTCCGCAGCGCAGACGAGCCCCAGCCCAATGGAGGCTCGCCTGCGTCTGCACCAAGTGTGCCGGATTGCTCAGCGATCCAGCGCGGTTCCATTTACGATAATGTTCATACTCACCCATCTCCCCGCATGGATGACAGTTCAAGGTTCAATAGCCTGCAATGCAGGCTGTTAGAGCATTTTGTTTCAAGTGTTAACCTCTGCTGGCAGTCGAGACCGGGGGACACCCAGATTGGTGGCGATTACGCCATATGCACGGTTGCCTTGTTTAAAGTCCCCGGGGGGGGTGCCTTGCTTAAAGCTCCCTAGCTTTGCTTGGGATTAGCCCCCTAGCTTTGCTTGGGATTAGCGCCCCGGCTTTGCTTTTGGGATTAAGCCCCCGGCTTCAGCCGGGGGGAGTGGGGCTTTAGCCCCACGGAAAAGGGATAAGAGAAGAATTGGGGCTTTAGCCCCTGAGGTACTCTTCTCTCTCCCCATGCCTGTCAACATCTAAAAGGAAAGCGCCCTAAGTTGCTCTGCGGCGGCAGAAGATGCGCGCCATGGAACAAGTATATAATACTTGCAAAGTTCCCCCCACGAGTTGAACAGTTTCTCTCTCAATACGCGTAGCCAGGCCCTGCGTGCTATTTCTGAAACACGATGGGGCGTATGAGACAGCTATCCGTTCGATTTCTCACATCAATCAGTATGGCGATCTCCCTCTGCCTGTTGGGGACAACCTGGGCGCAGACCACGATCCGCGTTCCCGCAGATCGACCAACGATCCAGGCGGGCATCGACGCAGCGGCAAACGGCGATACCGTGCTGGTTTCGCCCGGCGTGTACACGGAGAATATTGATTTCAAGGGCAAGGCCATTACGGTTACCAGCGGGGCGACAAATCCCACCGCCGCAGCTTCCACCATTATCCAGGGTGCGAAAGCCGGATCGATTGCAACATTCCAGACAAACGAAACGCTCGCGTCTGTGCTGAATGGATTCACGCTACAAAAAGCCTTCGGCACGGGGTCGGTCTATATCAGGAGCAACGGCATCGACATCCTGGACACATCGCCAACAGTCACAAACAATACTATTTCAGACAATATTGGTTGTGGCATCTTTCTAAACGGTTCAGCGAGTCCACTCATCCAATCAAATATTATCTCCAATAATACAGCTCCCCTACCGTCTACCCCCGCAAGCCTGTGGTGCAGTGGTGGTACCTCGTCCGCTCCAGCTGGAACAGGAATTGCAATTGCATCGGCGGGTGCACCGCAGGTAGTCAACAATATCATCGAAAACAACCTTTGCGACAATGGCGAGCCTGGAGCAATAGTGGTTTGCGGCGTCTATATTACCGGCGGCAACGAGGTGCTGCTGAAAAGCAATACAATCCGGAATAATATTCGAAACTTATACTTCGGAGGTGCCACTAATTATGCTATTCCAACGAAGTTATACCTGATTCAGAATCTGTTCTACAACAATGACGGGATAGACGACATTACGCTCCAGGGCGTGTATACAACGACGCCATCAGCCCCTATCATGCCGACTGTAGTTGCGATCAATAATACTTTTTATAATGCCAACGTGGATCTTCAATGGGAGTTTCAGCCTTCCGAAGCCGATAACAACCTGTTCGTTCAAACCTATTTCGGGCTGAATCCATCCAACCCCTATGGGCTCTTGATGTGTGGCACTGCACCAAACTTTGGCGGCGCTCCTTTCATCACGACAAAGAACAACGACCTCTATGCCGGGGGTTATCCGCAACCATATTACGCCTGCCCATTGACTGCGAATAATCTGGCCTCCGATCCGCAATTTCTCGACGACAGTACTTCCTCGATAGGTGCATGGAACTTCCGCGTTCAGCGGACGTCTCCTGTCATTGCTGCCGGAGACATCACGGCTCCGATGATCCCTGCTACGGACCTTGACGGCAAGAACCGCACCGTCTGTGGAACGATCGATATAGGCGTGTATGAAAAGCATCCCATTCCTCCGATTACACTTACCTCATCGCCAAATCCATCGGTGGGAGGAACCAGTGTTACCTTTCAGGCGCATGTGCAAGGCAACTGCAATGTGCCAACCGGGACGCTTACCATTCTCGACGGCCAGACTTCTATTGGGACAGCCACGCTCAACACAACCGGAGATGCAACGTTTTCGACCGCTGCTCTGTTCGTAGGAACCCATTCGATCACGGCGACATATCCCGGTGACTTCAATTTCGATCCGGGCACATCCAATGCAGTGCAGCAAGTCGTAACCGGCCCTCCGACAACGACATCACTCCAGGTCGTGCCAAATCCCGCGCAAGCGTTCCAGACTATCAACTTGACGGCAACGGTCACCAGCAGCTTTGGCGTGCCAAATGGAACGGTGAGCTTTCTTGCCGGCAGCCAGATCCTCACGACGGTTCCGCTCAACGGAGCGGGAACAGCGCAAGCGACGATCAGCACGCTGGGAGCTGGTAATTATTCCATCACGGCGGTCTATAACGCAAGCGTGGACTATGAAAGCAGCACCTCGCCCGTGGTGGTCGAGGTTGTGAATGGTGCGACGACCGTGACAGCACTCGCTTCAGCGCCAAACCCTTCGGCCTTCGGGCAGATCGTAACCTTCACGGCAACAGTAACCGCACCACAATCCACGGGTATTCCCACCGGCTCCGTCAC
This sequence comes from Acidobacteriaceae bacterium, assembly GCA_036404255.1. Taxonomy (GTDB): domain Bacteria; phylum Acidobacteriota; class Terriglobia; order Terriglobales; family Acidobacteriaceae; genus JARLFX01. The sequence continues at coordinate 6,532 of DASWOP010000285.1, forward strand.
CTTCCGCGATGGCTCAACAATTCTGGGACCAGCAACGTTATCGGCAACGGGCGTTGCCAGCCTGGGGGTCACATCGTTATCCGTCGGCAGCCACACGATCACGGCGGACTACGGCGGCTCCACGAGCGATAACCCCAGCACTTCAAACTCGATCATTCAGACGGTGCGACCGGTGCAGGCGAGCATTACACTCACCGGGACGCCAATCCACGCCGACCTTGGACAGACGGTTACGCTGACAGCCACCATCACTGCAGTGAACGGTCAACCGGCGACAGGCACAATTGCTTTCTCCGACCAGTTCGGCACCGTTGGCAGCGCAACCCTCTCGGGCGGAGCGGCAACGATCACAACCGCAACTCTGCCTGTGGGCGTGGATTCCGTTACGGCCAGTTATACCGGAGACACTACCTTCACGAGCGGCACATCTAATTCTGTTCTCATTGACGTAACCGCGTACGACTTTACGCTGACCGCGTCGCCTCCGTCGATTACAGTTCAGACGGAACATCACGCCTCGCTTGGCCTTACTATCACGGCGGTTGGCGGATTCTCAGGAGACGTGCATCTCTCTTGCGGGGCGCTGCCGGCCGTTGCAACCTGCGAGTTTGCCAATTCCACGCTCAAACTGAACACCAACGGCACGGCCTCAACAACATTAACTCTCGACACGGACGCCGTGCGTGGCTACAAGTCTTCGCTCTCCGGCACGCCATTGCAGCGATCGTCCGCGATTCGCTATGTGCTGGCCCTGATGCTGCCAGTTGCGTTGTTTGGCCTGCGCCGCAGACGCTTGCACCTGCGCTCACTGCTGTCTGCAATGGCAGCAATTACGATTGCCATGAGCTTCACCGGCTGCAGCGGGAAATATCCTGATCACACCCCTCCCGGCACGTACACCATCCCCATTACCGCAACGGGTACAGCTAACGGTGCTGCTTTACCTACGACTCATACACTGAACCTGACGTTTGTCGTCACGCCATAGAAACCACCCGGCTACCCCATACTTCGTCAGGCCGCAGCATGTCTTCTACCCAAGATGCAAGACAGGTATGCAGCGGTAACCGGTGACGCGCTACCACCGTATGCCGACAGTGACGGGAAAGTAGCCGGTTCGTTGGGTCGAAACACCGTACAACTTATTGCTGTCATCTGGAAGAGGCGGGCCGTTCACCCACACATAGCGCGCTTCAGCAAAGTATTTTGCGTCTTCCAGATAGGAGACCTTCCACATAATGCCAGTCCCAATGTTCATTCCCCATGCATTGTCTGCGACCGCGTCAACCAGATGAGTGGGGTTCAGCCCACCGGCTGCACCATTCGTGCCGTTAGCTGGCGCGGAAAATCGTGATCGTGTACGGTAATATCCGCCGCCGCCGATCAAATACTCTTCTGTCTGCTCTGTCCGATGGTATTTGACGATTGGATCTACCGTGAAGGACCAGATATGCACTCTTCCGTATAACCCGGTCGATTTGTAATTCGAGCCAAAGAGTGTCTGCATCTCTGAATTTCGAACACCAAAGTCATTGAAATCGTATTCGATGAGTGCACCTATCCAACGGTTGAAATTCATTCCGCCGCCAAGATGTACATTCCATCCCAGATTCTGATATTTCTTCGCCGCACCAGCCGCCTGCGAGATACCA
>DASWOP010000286.1:0-4205 GCA_036404255.1 Acidobacteriaceae bacterium
AAATAACTCTTTTCCGGACCGGGCGATATGCCGTTTGGGTGGATCCTGGGGAGGGGCGGCGGAGTACACACCCCTACAGTGTCTATTATAGGAAGTAGTGCCGCTCCGCGTTTAATGTCCTGCTTTGACGGCAACGAACACGACGACCTTTCCATGTCCAATTCCCTGCCCAAAACGACCGAAGAAGCCGCTGGCCTGCCCTCGCTTTACGATTTTTTTTCGCCTGGAGGGATGCTTTCGCGGTCGGAGCTGCAGTTTGAGTTCCGCCGGGGCCAGTACGAGATGGCGCGGGCGGTGGAACAGGCGTTCGAGGAGAAGCGGCACCTGATCGTGGAGGCTGGGACCGGGACGGGCAAGACGCTGGCCTATCTGCTGCCCGCGCTGCGCGCCGCGCGGGAACGGCAGCAGAGGATCATTATTTCGACGGGCACGAAGAATTTGCAGGAACAGCTCTTTTTCAAGGATGTTCCGTTTCTGGAGTCGATGCTGGGGCCGCTGCGCGTCTGTTACATGAAGGGGCGGAGCAACTATCTGTGCCGCCACAAGCTCTATGCGCTGCGCGACCAGCCGCTACTCTCTGGGCTGGAGGAGATTGACCACTTCCACCAGATTGCGACGTGGGAGAAGACGACGGAGACGGGCGACCGCGCGGAGCTAACGACGCTGCCAGAGGCGAGCGCGCTGTGGCAGAAGATGGACGCGCGCACGGAGGCTTGCCTGGGACAGAGCTGCCCGGACTTTGAGCGATGCTTCATCACGGGGATGCGGCGCAAGGCGCTGGAGAGCGACATCATCATCGTGAACCACCACCTGTTTTTCGCCGACCTCGGCATCAAGATGACCTCGGGCGGCGCGCCGGATGCGGGGATTCTGCCGGAGGCGGGGGCGGTGGTGTTCGACGAGGCACATGAGCTGGAAGATGTGGCCAGCACGTATTTCGGCATTGGACTGAGCAACCAGAGATTTGAAGAGATGGCGCGCGATGTGGAGATCATGATGCGCTCCAAGCAGGCGCTTTCGACTTCTCTGGAGAGTTCGTGCGGGATGCTGCGAGACCGGGCGCGAGCGTTCTTTGCGGCGCTGCCAGCGGATGGACATGCGGGCGGACGGATACCGTTTGTGGACCGCGAGGGGTTTCTGGAAGAGAGCGGCGACCTGTACATGAATACTCTGGCTGCGCTGCAAAAACTGGAAGCGGAGCTGGAGCAGTTGAAGCAAGTGGATGAAGCAGCGGGGCTAAGGAAACGCGCGGCGGAGATTCGCTCGCAGCTTAAATTTCTGCTGGAGACGAAGGAGCGCAATATCGTCTTCTGGATTCAGCGGAGGGCGGTGGGCGGGGTGCGCAATCTGGCGCGGGGCGGGACGGCCTTCAACACGCATATTCAGGCGACGCCGATCGATGTATCGGACCTGATGGCGGAGACGCTGTTTGATGTGTATCCGAGCATTGTGCTGACGTCTGCCACGCTGACGGTGGAGAACGGGTTTCAGCATATCCGCGCGCGGCTGGGGCTGCGATCTGCGCGGGAGCTGGTGGTGCCTTCACACTTCGACTACAGCAGGCAGGCGATGCTCTACCTGCCGCCGGGACTGCCGGAACCAAATTCGCCGGAGTTTCTGCCGCAGGCCGCGGAACGGATGCGGCGCGTGCTGGAGATTACGGAGGGGCGGGCGTTCTGCCTCTTTACCAGCCGCCGCGCGATGATGGATGTGTACGAGCGGATGCTGACGGAACTGCCCTATCCGCTGCTGCTGCAGGGGACGGCTCCACGCAAGGCGCTGCTGGATGAGTTTCGCGCAACGCCGAATGCGGTGCTGTTTGGGACGTCATCCTTCTGGCAGGGCGTGGATGTGCAGGGCGAACAGTTGAGCTGCGTAATTGTGGACCGGCTGCCGTTCGCTGTGCCAAATGATCCGGTGGTGCAGGCGCGGATGGAGGCGATTGAGGCGGCGGGCGGAAAGCCGTTCTTCGACTACCAGGTGCCGGGCGCGGTGATCACACTGAAGCAGGGGTTTGGGCGGCTGATCCGGTCGATTGAGGACCGCGGGCTTCTGGTGCTGCTCGATCCGCGGATTCAGACGAAGCGGTATGGCAGAATTTTTCTGGACAGTTTGCCGCCGTACAGGATCTCGTACGACATTACGGAAGTGGATTATTTCTTTCATCCGCCGGGCGAATAGGCCGCCTCGGGTAGCATGGAATCTGCAATGGGACGCAATCTCTACATTCTGGCGGGCACGCTGTTCATCTTTTCGATGGCTGCGTGCGGCGCTGCGTTTACGAGCCTGGCGCAGACCTCGGGCGACCGTTCGCTGTGGCACACGATGGGGCTGGTGCTGCTGGTGATCGCGCTGGTGGTCACGATGGCGGGGATGCTGACGTCGCTCTTTGAGCAGGCGGAGCGGCGCGCGGATGAGCGGCGGCGGAAACGGTAACGACTCCGGGGCTAAAGCCCTTCTTGAATCTATGTAATTTGCCGTGCAGGCTAAAGCCTGCACTCCCCCCGGCTAAAGCCGGGGGCTTAATCCCAAAAAGCAAAGGAAGACTATCTCAAGCAGGAGATGGGTTTACCCTCCGGGGCTAAAAGCCCCTCTTTTATCTGTGCGGCCTTGCCGTGCAGGCTGAAGCCGGGGGCTTAATCCCGAAAAGCGAAGCTGCCGTATCGCGAAGCAATGTAAAAAGTAGAATGACCAATGGCTTACTTCTGCAAGGATCTCAACTTGCTTCTGCAAGGATCTCAAATAGCGTGGCTTATACGGCTCATTCAATTGGCTTCTGCGTGGATAAGCGGGGCAGCAGAGGCCGCAACTAACCGTTACAATGGATATTGGGCCGGAAACTTTACGATTCCTTATTCCGGACGCCTGTACAAAAGGATCGAGAGAAGATCATGTTTGAAGTAACTGTTGATGCCGGTTTTTCTTCCGGACACTATCTACGCAACTACCGCGGTAAGTGCGAAAATCCCCACGGACACAACTACAAGGTTCGGGTCACTCTCCAAGGCAAAGAGCTGGATGAGGCCGGGCTGCTGCTGGATTTCAAGCTGCTGAAGCAGGTGATGCGGCCCGTGGTTGATTACCTGGACCACCAGATGATCAACGAGCTGGAGCCGTTCACGACGATCAATCCGTCGGCGGAGAACCTTGCGAAGTATTTCTACGACGAGACCAACAAACAGCTCGCTGAGATGACCGGCGGCCGCGTGACGGTGAAGAAGTCCACCATCTTCGAGACCGATACCAGCCGCGCTGTGTACTTCGAGTAGGCGCTGCTTTACGGGTCGAGGAGCGTTGTTGCTGGCACGAAAGACGTACCTCAGCGGCTAAAGCCGCGTTGATTTGAGTGGCTTACGGCACGGCTGAAGCCGTGCCCTTAACGAAAACGAAACATTTTCACCATGGATGTAATGTTGTGGCGCAATTTAGAAGCAGATTCCGCGCGCTACGCTTCGGAATGACAAATAAATGGGTTGAGGAATGGCAAATGGATTGAACTAAACCCTTACCCAATAGAAAATTTGCTCTAGTTTTGCGCAGCATGTGCCACCAGATGGATCAGCGCCATGTATCTCATTGAGCTTTACAAATCCGTTCAGGGCGAATCGAGTTTCGCCGGGCTGCCGTGCATCTTTGTGCGGTTCGCGGGGTGCAATCTGCGCTGCGCGTGGTGCGATTCGGAGTACACCTTTACCGGAGGCAAACCGTTTTCGCAGGCCGAGGTGGAGGCGCAGATCGCCGCGCTGGCTCCGTGCAGGCTGGTGGAGTTTACCGGCGGCGAGCCGATGCTGCAGGAGCGCGAACTGCTGCCGCTGATGGATGCTCTGCTGGCGAAGGGCTACACGCTGATGATGGAGACGAGCGGGGAGCGTCCGCTGAAGAATGTGCCACGGGCGGTACACAAGATTGTGGATGTGAAGTGTCCCGGAGCGGGAGCGGCGGCGGCGAATAGCTTCCACATGCCCAATCTGGAGGCACTCACCGGGAACGATGAGGTGAAGTTCGTCATCACCGACCGGACGGATTATGAGTTTGCGCGGGAGTTTATGCGGGAGCATGGGCTGCAGGCGCTGGCGGGCGGGGTGCTGCTTTCGCCGGGGTTCCAGAAGCTGCCGGTGCCGGTGCGGACGGCGGAGAATTTTACGCTGGACCCGAGGCTGCTGACGGAGTGGATGCTGGAGGATGGGCTGGACGCGCGGCTGAGC
>DASWOP010000287.1:0-19818 GCA_036404255.1 Acidobacteriaceae bacterium
TGCGTTAGACGCGAGGCACATCCGCGAGGCGGTTGGAGTTCTGGAAGGGAATCATCCAGCCGGGGTACTCGGGAGGCAGGGTGCTGACCTCGTCGAGCCGCTTGATCTCGTCTTCTGTGAGTTGAACATCCACGGCAGAGAGATTCTGCTCAAGCTGATCGACCCGCTTAGCCCCGATGATGACTGAGGTGACGAAGGGTTTGGCGAGAATCCAGGCGAGGGAGATGGAGGCTACGCTGGTGTTGTGGGCCTCTGCGATGGGGCGAAGAACATCGAGAATGTTCCAGGTACGTTCTTTATCCACGATGGGAAAATCAAACGCGGCGCGGCGCGAGTCTTCCGGCTTCTGGTTTTCGCGGGAGTACTTGCCGGAGAGGAGGCCGCCGGCGAGAGGGCTCCAGACGAGAAGGCCGGTCTTCTGGTCTTGCAGGAGAGGAACAATCTCGCGCTCGAGGTCGCGGCTGGCGATGGAGTAGTAGGCCTGAAGGGTATTGAGTTTGGTGAGATTTTTGGCTTCGGAGATGCCGAGGGCCTTCATGATCTGCCAGGCGTACCAGTTGGAACAGCCGATGTAGCGGACTTTGCCCTGAGAGACCAGGGTATCGAGCGCACGGAGCGTCTCTTCGAGGGGCGTGACGGAGTCGGAGCCGTGGATCTGGTAGAGGTCGATGTAGTCCGTCTTCAGGCGGCGGAGAGAGGCGTCCACCGCATCCATGATGTGGCCGCGGGAGGCGCCGACATCATTGCGGCCGGGGCCGGTGCGACCGAAGACCTTGGTGGCGATGATAACGTCTTTGCGCGCGGTGCCGAGGTTGGCGATGGCTTTGGCCAGGACCTGCTCAGAGTTGCCATCGGTGTAGACGTCCGCGGTATCGATGAAGTTGATGCCCGCATCCAGTGAGCGCCGGACGAGGTCATCGGCGAGTGGCTGTTCCACTCCTGCGACTGGCTTCCACATGCCTTCTCCAGATGAGAAGGTCATGGTGCCAAGACAAAGTTCTGATACGAGAAGACCAGTGTTTCCGAGGGTATGGTATTTCATGACGACCTCTTGCAGGTATCTTGGGATTATTCCTTGCAGTGGTTAGATGAGGGCGGGGGAGGCGCGATTCATCGTAATATTGCAGATTCACATTGCTGAAATAAAGGAATAAATATTCGACCGGCATGCGAAGATGCCAGTCTATGTAAATAGAGACTGTTCCGCATCCGCGAAAGACTCACTCCCGGACACGCTATCTCATCCAATTAAAGTTTGACTGGTTCAATCAGGGCACTCCCGCGAATAACGGTGGCTGGTTCCGGCTGCCGGGGCGCGAGACAATAGAGATATGAAGCGCTCTGGAACTGCCGATCTTCCGCTGCATGGCGGACGTGTGCCCCCGTGGCTGGCGGAGCGCATGACGGAGCTGGGCACGGCCATTGCGGAGCATATTGTGCTGGCGTATGGGCCTTCGGAGTTTCTGGCAAGACTGAGCGATCCCTTCTGGTTTCAGGCGCTGGGCTGCGTGATGGGCATGGACTGGCATTCGTCCGGCATAACGACGTCGGTGATGGGCGCGCTGAAGCGGGGGCTGAATCCGCGGTTTGCCGATCTTGGGCTGGGCATCTGCGGTGGACGGGGAAAGCACTCCAAGCGCACGCCGGAAGAGCTACTGGCTTTCTCCGGGCGTACAGGACTGGATGGGGAGGCGCTGGCGCGGACCAGCAGGCTGACGGCGCGGGTGGACAACAACGCTATCGCCGACGGCTTTCAGCTCTACCTGCATTCGTTTGTGGTGAGCAGGAGCGGCGAGTGGACGGTGGTGCAGCAGGGGATGAATCCGGCGAGCGGGCTGGCGCGGCGCTACCACTGGCACTCTGCGAGCGTGAGAGATTTTGTTTCCGATCCACATACGGCGATTTTGGGGCAGCCGCAGGGAACGATTCTGAACCTGGTGGATGCTCGCGCGACGAAAGCGCAGCAGGCGCTGCTGACGATTGCACATGAACCGGTTATGGCGTCTTTGAGCGAGGCGCGGAAGCTCACCATGCCGGTGCGGCACGATGTGCGAGCGGAGGACATCGACCTGAAGCGGCTGGGTGCGGTGCTGGCGGTGGCGCACGAGAAGGAACTGCGCGACTTTGCGTCGCTGCTGCTGGTGGAGGGTCTGGGGCCGCGAACTCTGCAATCGTTGGCGCTGATCGCGGAGGTGGTGCATGGCGCGCCGAGCCGGTTTACCGATCCGGCGCGGTTTTCATTTGCACACGGCGGCAAGGACGGGCATCCGTTCCCGGTGCCCCTGAAGACGTACGATGAGTCGTTCGCGGTGCTGCGGCGTTCGCTGGAGGCTGCGCGGTTGGGGGATACGGCGAAGGCGGATGGATTTAGACGGCTGGACCGGCTGACGCGCGCGGTGGAGAACGATCTGGAGCCGATGGCGGATTTCAGCGGCGCGATGGCGCATGAGCGCAGCATCTCGGCGGAACTGGGTGGGCGGACGGTGATGGATGATCGCAAGGCGGCGAAGAAGAAGGCGGCTTCGGCGCAGCGTTCGCTTTTTGAGCTGTAGTGAATGTGCAGCACGAAGCAGCGCTGCTGCCTAAAGAGATTGGTTGGCCCTACAACTCAATGGCCTGGTGGCTACGACAGGGAGACTTTGCCGCTTCAATCAGGGTCGCAGGCAGATCATCTCCAAAGCGCGCTAGAAACCATGCTCCTGCCACAATGCGTTCCTGTGGGTGCTGCAGGGGGAAGACGTACAGCGAGATCGCTGCGGCATGCCTGGCGATGGATGCCGTGCGCTGTAGTTCAAACGTCGCTGCCATGCGCCGCAGACGGTTCATCTGGTAGCGCATTTTGCTGGCAGAGACATCTGCCGAGGCGCCCAGTGTAGAGCTGAGCGAGTGCATCCAGGCGGTCAGCGCTTCCAGCTCCTGGTTGAGCGCGTTGCCCGCAGCGGACAGCTTTTGTTTGCCTTCCACGGGCATGGCGCGTGCTCCCAGCCGCTGCGCCAGCTCGTCTGGAGAGGTAAAGGCCTGCGGCAGCTCGACCTCGTGCTTCGCCATGACTGTGGCTATAGCGGGTTCAATCAGGGTGGCAGACAAGCGCGCGTCTACGGTGGTGGTGCGGCCCAGAATGGCCTGGTATAGGACCTGCGACTGCGCGAAATAAGCAATCTCTGCCGGGCCGCCGATGTAGAGCGACGTGGGCAGCAGGGTGTCCTGAAAAACGGGACGCAACAGGACATTTGGGCTTAGCCGTTCCGGCGCGGTCCGCAGAATCTCAAGCAGCTGCTTCGTGCAGTAGGCTGAGGTCCCCGCCTTCCAGGGCGGAGCATCGGGCGTGTCCGGTGAATCCGCGGCCAGACGGAGTGCATTTCGCACGCCAGTGGTTTCGTCGATCAGGAAGAGCGTACTCGCGTTTTCGGCGACCAGCACCTGGGCGTGATAACCAGCCTTTTCCAGTTCGGTGCTGCGTTTGCGCAGTTCGCTCTGCAACGCTGCCGCATTACGGATGGCGTATTCCAGGGTGGGAGCGGCCAGGGAATGAAATTCGCGCGAGGCAGCGTCGAGCACGATGAGCCCGTGTGCGGCAAAGACGCCTGCGATGAAGCGGGCAAACGCGCCTGCGAGGGTTGCCCCGGGAGCATATGCCTCGCGTAGCGCTTCGCTGACGGGTGCATGGGCCAGCAACTCGGTGGCGCGGTCCAGCGCCTGGGTGATGCCGTCACGCAGGCGCAATCCGCCTACGGGCTGGCCGGCGGTGTGGGGTATGGCGGCCTTCAGGCTTTCCACATCGGTGCTGCTCAGCATGTGGACATGATTCACTTCGGCGAGGTCATGGTCTTCGGTGGCAAGCCAGAAGATGGGTACGTGCGGATGTCCAGCAGCGGTGGCCTGTTCGGCACGGGCAACGGCGGTGGCGGCCTTCAGCAGGGTGAGCAGAGGTCCGCCAAAGAGCACGACCTGCTGCCCGGTGACCACGGCATTGGCACCCTGACGGAGGCGCTCAATATTGGCGAGCGCCGCTGGCTGGGTATTCTGCGCAGCCAGGAGATCAGCGAGGCGGCCACGATGCTCCGGGGTGAGGGACGACGGCCTGCTCATCCAGCCGAAGCGCGAGGCAGCGCCCGACAAAGCCGGGTAGCAGCGCTGGAGCAGCGGCTCATTCACATAGACACCATCCTGTGGGGAGCCAAGGAAATCGGCAAACAGGCGGGAAGTATGCGGTAGAACGGTGATGGGATAGCAGTGCGTCGTCATATCTGGTACTGCACTAAGTCTCTCATGGAGGGATGCAGGCTGTACTTCGCCTATGTGCTTCTTAGATGGTGCAGAACCGTGGATGGGTTCGCAAAATCTGCATAGGCAATCCGTTGGGGCAAAGTGTTACGGTTTAAGTATGAGCACAAAAAAGAAATCCGCGAAGAAGAAAGCTGCGGCCCCTGCGGCCAGCAAGAGCAAGAAGCCGAAGCTGCCACCTCGGGCAACAGTCATTTCGTCGAAGCTTTCGTACAAGGGCCCGCTGTTTTCCGTGTTTACGGATAAGCTGCGCGAGCCCAACGGCACGACCGGCATTCGTGATGTGATTCGCCACTCGGGCTCGGTGGTTATCCTGGCTGTGGACGAGACCGATGCCGGCGCGCCTGTGGTGATTATGGAGCAGCAGTACCGGCACGCGGCAGGGCAGTACCTGTGGGAGCTTCCTGCGGGTCGTCGCGAGCCGGGCGAGACTCCTCTGGCAGCGGCCAAACGCGAGCTGATCGAAGAGACCGGCTACCGTGCCAAGAAGTGGAAGAAACTGGTGCGATACTATGCCAGCCCGGGCTTCCTGGGCGAGTGGATGGAGATCTGGCTGGCCCGCGGCATTAGCGAAGGCATAGCCGAACCGGAAGCAGACGAGCACATCCACATTGTGCGCATGCCGCTGAGCGAACTGCTGCAGAGGATCGAAGCAGGCAAGATCATGGATGGAAAGACCATCATCGGCGCAAGTCTGTATGCGGCGCTAAGGCGCTCGGCGAAGATTTAGGCCAGACAGTAAAGCAAAAGGCCCGCGATGATCGCGGGCCTTTTGCTTTTGGAGTGTTTAGAGACTTACTGTGGCATCGTGCCGGGTTTCTGCGTTGCGAGCAGAGGCCATGCCGCAGTTGCCGAGCCGATGATCTGGATCAGGCTATTGGCGTTCGTGCTGGTGGTGGTCAAGTCCGGCGTCGTGAACCAAACGGAGCCCGTGCTATCCACCGCGATGCCCTTGATGCTGACATTGAAGTCCGGATAGGTGCAGGTGGTAGTACTGGTTTGAACGATGCAGGGCTTGAAGCCTCCGCTCGGCGAGATGAATGCCGGGGTGGGAGCTGTCGTTGACCATGCGAGGATGCCGGTGGTGTCTGCGACCCAAACAGTGTTATTGCCATCCACTTCCAGGAACTTCGGTGCGGTGACGGCTGACGTGATCGTGTTGCAGGTAGCCTTTGTGGTCGCGTAATTTACAGAAGTGCATTCAAAGATGCCGTTTACTATACCTGCGCCCTCAGTCTGCCCTGGTGTGCCGCCTGCTGTAAGCCACGAATTATTGGAAGAATCGATCGCAACGCCGTATGGCGCGTTATTTGTGGTGCCGCCAGAAGAAGAAGCGCCGCCGACAATTGTCTTATAGACGTCTGCTATAGAGCAGGCAGTGTTCGTAGCAGTGATGCAGTTGTAGGGAGCGGAGCCTGCTGCCTGGGTTCCCGTGATGGGCATGAAGAATGCCGTGCCTCCCAGCGAAAGCGAACCGAGTGTGCCGCTGCTTCCACCGAAGGATGCCCCGAAGAAGTCGCCCAGTGAGTCAAAGGCCAGGCCTCGACCGGATGACGCGAAGGTTGGAGCTGTAGTTGTGGAACCAATGGTCAGTGCGGTACCCGTGCTGATTGTGCCGCCCGCGCCAGCCGAGAAGGCAATGATATTCGGAACAGCGCTGGTAGCAGTCAACGCATTGAAAAAAACATTGTTGTACTTATCAATCGCAAGTCCGATATTTTGAAAATCCTGTGTTGCTGCTGCCTGGACGGGTGGGATGTAATTTGCGATAAAAGAGCCGGTGTTTGAGGCGTTGACGACGAAATCCAATGCTGTTGACGGTCTCGTTCCAGCGCTTCCAGTGGCACCCGCGCCATAATTGTGCATCCAGACGGCACCGGTATTGTCGATTGCGATATTGGTAAGCAAGTAATCATTCTGGGCGGTTGCTGCGGCGCTGCTGGTGCAGAACCAGTTGGAGGAACCTGCGGTACCGCTGCCTGCAGCACCAGGTGTGCCACCAGTGCCTGTATAGGGGGTGATGGTCGGGCGGAAGGTTCCGTTGCTGGCCCAGCCGTAGAGGCAGGCGCTGATGGAGTTTGTCGTGCTCTTGGCGGTTGCTGTGGGTGCCCATGGATCATTTTCGGGACTGGTGACGAAGACATTGTCGTCCGCATCCAGAGCCAGTGTGAAGGGAAAGGCTTTAGTTCCGCTCAACGGGTTGGCCGGGACAGGATACTGGATGGCAAGCGTCCAGTCATTCGGTGCCGCGGACAGCGCTGGGCTAAATGCCGCACCTACGCCGCCTCCCATGCCGTAAAGATTGGAAACATTGGTCGAACTCACATAGGGATTGCGAGCTATATTGAGCGCAGCTTGAAAGGTGTTTGAGGGAGAACTACCGCTGACCGAAGGCGTGTAAGAGAAGAACTTGCCGCAGTTGGTGGAGGTATCGGATGCTATCCCTCCCGTTGAATTAACGCAGGACTGCATGGCATTCGCAATCGTATTGATAACAGTCTGTGGTGCAATGGCACCGCTATTTGAAGGAGGAACAGCGTATGCAAAGCCTTGAGCGGAGTTCACCAGATTTGTGTAGTTGGCGTAAGCGTGTGCGAGACCCGATGCGGCAGAAACCGTATTTGCGGTGACGCTATTGGTGGCTGCCACGGAGGAGTTCGCCGACGGAGCCGTAATGTTTACAGTGCTTCCGCTCAAGGAGGTGAAGCTGCTCATGGAATAAGCCATTGCGACTGTTGTAACTTCGTTGACCACAACGAATGGCGTCAGGCTGCCGCAGGGGCCGAGCATGGCGCCGAGTAACTCATTGCCGTTCGCTCCCCCGCCTGTGTCTCCGCCGCTGATTGTGACGTAGACCTGCGCATTTGCAGGGCAGACGTAGCTGGAGGGGTTGAAGCTGAACATTCCAGTTCCAACCGCTGTAGTTGTTGTACCGAGAACGGTCGCAGTGCCAACGTACGATCCGCCGCTCACGGACGTATTTGCCGCCGTAGCATAGAGCGTGACGGCTCCATTACCGATCGGGGTTTCGCCGCCTATCGCCTTGCCACTGACGGCTTCGAGCGTCACGCTACTGGCAGAAGGGGCTGCCATATTTCCAAGACCACAGCCAGAGAGAAAGACGAGACCAGCGGCAAGTACACACGCTGCGTTAACGCGTAGGAAGGAACGGAAAGGGCTTTTCATTTTCACCTCGAACTAAATCCGGCTGGATGCGGCGATCTCTTTGAATCACTCACTGTTTTTTGGGAAAGCCGAAGCTTCAGAACGCACATAGGCAGTCCTGATAGCCGGGAGAACTCTAACCCCCAAGAATCATGTTTGTCGATAGCATATTGCTGAAATTCCGCGGAATATTCAGCCGGGATTAGCCGAAGAGGAATTCCTTGGTTCGCAGCTCTTTGACGGTATCGCGCAACTTGGCGGCTTTCTCGAACTCGAACTTCTTGGCCGCCTCTCGCATATCGCTCTCAAGTTTCGCTATATATACGTCCAGTTGCTCCTGGCTGGCGAACTCCGGCACTCCCTCCGCTTCGTCCACAAGGTCGTGGTACTCAGCCTTAAGGATTCCGGCCAGACCCATGTCCAGCGGACGGATGATGCTCTCCGGCGTGATGCCGTGCTCCTCGTTGTAGGCGACCTGCACGGTGCGGCGGCGGTTGGTCTCATCCAGCGCGCGCTTCATGGAATCCGTCATCACATCGGCATACAGAATGGCGATGCCTTCCACGTTGCGCGCCGCCCGGCCGATGGTCTGGATCAGCGAGCCTGCGCTACGCAGGAAACCCTCTTTATCCGCGTCAAGAATGGCAACCAGTGATACCTCCGGCAGGTCCAGTCCTTCGCGCAGCAGGTTGATGCCGATCAATACGTCATACTCGCCCTTGCGGAGGTCACGCAGAATCTTTACGCGCTCCAGTGTCTCAATCTCCGAGTGCATGTAGCGGCAGCGCACACCGACCTCGGTGTAGTAGTTCGCCAGGTCTTCTGACATACGCTTGGTCAGCGTGGTTACCAGCACGCGCTGGTGCTTCGCCACGCGAATGCGAATCTCGGCCAGCAGATCGTCAATCTGGCCGCGGACGGGGCGAATCTCAACAACGGGATCGATCAGGCCGGTGGGGCGGATGATCTGCTCCACGATGACTCCGGCAGATTTGGTGAGCTCGTATGCGCCGGGGGTAGCAGAGACGTAGACGATCTGCCCGGTGCGGTTCTCAAACTCCTCAAACTTCAGCGGGCGGTTGTCCAGAGCACTGGGCAGACGGAACCCATAGTCAATCAGGTTCTGCTTGCGGCTGCGGTCGCCGTGCCACATGCCGTGCAACTGCGGAACAGTGACGTGCGACTCGTCAATGAAGAGCAGAAAGTCGCGGGGGAAGTAGTCCAGCAGCGTGGGTGGCGGTTCGCCGGGCAGGCGGCTGGAGAAGTGGCGCGAATAGTTCTCGATGCCGTGGCAGTAGCCGACGGACTTGATCATCTCCAGGTCAAAGCGCGTGCGCTGGTGGATGCGTTGCGACTCCACCAGCCGCCCGTTCTGCTCCAACTGCTTCTCCCACTCCTCCATCTCGGTGAGGATGGAATCCATCGCGGACTTTTTGCGCTCCGGCATGACGACGTAGTGCGATTTGGGATAGATGGGCAGGCGCGCATACTTCTGCTTCACCGTGCCGAAGAGCGGATCGATCTGCGAGAGGGAATCGACCTCATCGCCGAAGAGTTCGATGCGGTAGGCGAGCTCGTCGTAGGTAGGGAAGACCTCGATGATGTCTCCGCGCACACGGAAGGTGCCGCGCTTGAAGTCCACGTCGTTGCGTTCGTAGAGAATTTCAACGAGCCGCTTGACCAGGTCTTCGCGCTTGATCTTCTGCCCCTTTTCCAGCAGCAGCAACATGCCGAAGTAGGCCTCCGGGCTGCCCAGGCCGTAGATGCAACTCACCGAGCTGACGATGATGGAGTCGCGGCGCTCAAAGAGTGAGCGCGTGGCCGCCAGACGCAGCTTGTCCAGCTCTTCATTGACGGTGGATTCCTTCTCGATGTACAGGTCGCCGGCGGGGATGTAGGCCTCGGGTTGGTAGTAGTCGTAGTAGGAGACGAAGTATTCGACGGCGTTGTTGGGGAAGAAGCTCTTGAACTCGTGATAGAGCTGGGCGGCCAGCGTCTTGTTGTGGACGAGGATCAGCGCCGGGCGGTTCAGCGCCTCGATGACCTTGGCCATGGTGAAGGTCTTGCCGGAACCAGTGACGCCGAGCAGCGTCTGGTGCTTGTCGCCCGCGGCAATGCCGTTGAGCAATTCTTTGATGGCGCGGGGCTGGTCGCCCTGTGGTTTGTATGTGCTGGCGAGCTGGAAGTCCATAACTATCTAGGATACTAGGATGCAGAAGTGCATGCGGCAGTTTCCGATTTGCAGCAGATGAGCTTGAACATTTTCCGCAACACGTCTTCACGCATAGTCTTTTATGGCTTCTCAACTGATAGGACCGCTGCATTTACGAGAGCATCGGCCGAGGTCGCAGAGAGGGGACGGCCAAACAGATATCCCTGAACCTGATCGCAGCCAATCTCTTTGAGTGTCTGTGCCTGGAACTCGTTTTCTACGCCTTCTGCGGTAACCGTGAGATCAAGCGTCTTTCCCAGCGCTACGATCGTATGCACGATGGCGTTTGCTTTCGGGTCGAGCTTCATCTCGTTGACAAAGGACCGGTCAATCTTGACTGCATCGAATGGAAACTTCCAGAGGTAGGTAAGGCTGGAATAGCCTGTGCCGAAGTCATCGAGTGAGATGGAGATTCCCATAGCGCGAAGTTGTTCCAGCTGTTCGAGTACGGAGTCCGGGTTTTGAATCCATAAGCTCTCGGTTACTTCCAACTGCAAGCGCGCAGGATCGAGGCCGGAGACGCGCAATGCGTTTTCAACGGCTGCGACGATATCTCCATGCCGGAATTGAACAGGCGATAGATTGACCGCTACTTTCACGGGCTTTGCCCAGGCAGCAGCCGTCCGGCACGCGGTTTCGAGCACCCAGGCTCCGATAGGAACGATCAGGCCTGATTCTTCCGCTACCGGAATAAATGCTGCCGGGGACTGTGGCTCCCAACCTTCTGGCCAGCGCAACAAGGCCTCAAAGCCGACGAGGCTGCTGTCCTGAAAGTTGAACAAGGGCTGATAGGCGAGTTGAAAGGCTGCGGTGTCCAGCGCCCGGCGCAGGTTTTCTTCGAGTCGCCGACGTTCACGAAAGGCCGCATCCATGCCAGCTTCAAAGAAACATACCGTCTTTCCACCCTCAGCTTTTGCCTTATAAAGGGCAGCGTCTGCACAGGAAAGTAATGTGTCCCAGTTCGTGGCATCTGTCGGCGCAATGGCCACGCCGATGCTCGCTCCATAATTCGATTGCAGGTCGCCAATGTTGTATGGCTCAGATAAGATCCCCATGAGCCGGTCGGCGAGAGCTCTGGCTGCCGCGGGCTGAGCCATTCCAACCTGCACAATTACGAACTCATCTCCTCCGAGCCGAGCCACCAAATCTTCGGTTCGAATCGTTGCCTTGAGCCGGTGCGCAAAGGCTTTCAATACTTCATCCCCGGTGGCGTGTCCAAGGCTGTCGTTGATATCTTTGAACCGATCCATATCCAATATCAAAACCGCGATGTATGTTTTGCTGCGGCGCGACCATCCGAGTGCGGCTTTTGCTGCTTCCGCCAGCCGCTTCCGGTTAGAAAGTCCGGTCAGACTGTCATGCTCGGCGAGAAACAGGGCTTCAGCCTGAGCAGCACGGTGCGCCAGCATCTTGCGATAGATGGTGAATCCCAGAATGCCGCCTATGAGCAGGATTACGGTTACGGTGATTGCTTCGGTCAGGAAGAGCGATTTTTCATAGAGCTTCAGGTCGTCCGCTTGGTTGAGATATATCTCAAAGACCCCAATCACGGCACCATCCCGTTTGATCGGAATATAGGTTTCCGCAAAATAAGCCGGATCCACAGGCCCCTTGCCAGCTTTGGATTCGGTAAAGGTGTTTCCCGCGAGGATGGAGTTGGAGATTTGTTGCCCATGGCGCCGGGCAATCGTCATCGGCACCAGCGGAGAGTTCTGACGGTCCCATATAAAGACAAGCTGTCCTTTCTCGTTCCACAGTTTCACGCGATAGATGCCGCCAATTTCGTCAGCTTGCTCAAAAAGACGTTTTGTCTGAGGAGAGGGTGCAACTCCGGCAATCATAGCGGGGATGTCTGGGGCATTGTTCAGGAGTCCGGCGGCCCAGGAACTAACTTCTGTCTGTGCGTCGGTACGCAGCATATTGGTTGCAACCAGACGGTTGAGCTTAGCCCCCGCAAACGCAAAGAAAAGAACCATCATCGCGACGAGCAGGATCCGTCCACTGTCGGAGTACAGGAATCGAACAATACGGTTCTTCAAGATGTGTACTCCAGAATCCGCGTGAATTGCCGCAGATTGCTATCACGTTGCTCGATGGATGGCATAACGCGATCAGATGCACGAACACGAAGCATGGTTTCAAGACGGGTAAAAGGCATTGAATTCACCGACATCCGCATGAGCTTACTGTCATCTTCAATAAGGCTTAAGCGGACACGATCTTACGCCTATGCGGTGTAATCCGGCTATACGCCTTATGCGGTACGGCTCGGGCTTCTGTCTAAAGGCCGAGAGCTGCGGGCCATTCTCGTGGAGAATTCACGAGCACGTCGGGCTCGGCGGCTTCCAGAGTGTGGGGTGCCATGCCGTAGGCGCAGCCAATGGACCATGCGCCACTATTCTTTGCCGTCAGCACATCCACGTCAGAGTCGCCAATCATCACGGTTTCCGCGGCAGTTACGCCAGCTTCCGCCATCAGCGTCTGCAGACCAAGTGGGTCGGGCTTCTTGGTGTGAAAGCTGTTGCCGCCGTAGTTCTGAAAGCAGAAGGCGTCGAACTTGAAGTGCGCACAAATATCGCGGGAAGGCTTTACCGGTTTGTTCGTGAGCACCGCCATCCTGATCTCTGGCCGCGCTGCACGGATTGCCGCCATCGCCTCCAGCACGCCATCGTACACATAGGTGTAATCCAGCTTGTGTATGCGGTAGTAACTGAGAAAGAATTCGAGTGCCTCGGCCACAAATGCGTCGTCGTGTATATCGCCCGAAGGATCGCCCAATGCGCGTCGTACCAGCATCTGCGCGCCGTTGCCGATGTAGGTGGCAATGACCTTTTCCGGCTGTTCGTGACGGCCAAAATGGCGCAGCATCGCGTTGATGGACTGGGCCAGGTCTTTTTGCGAATCAACGAGCGTGCCGTCCAGGTCAAAGACGAGCAGGCGAATGCGATTACCGGGTATTTGTGCCATTCATAATAGTTTAACTCGAAGCCATCTATTTGATCGTTGTGATGGCGATTGAGATGGCGCCTGCGGTGTCTCCAGTCGAACCTGTAGATTTTAGTGTGCCATCGCTATTGAGCGTGTAGACGCTTGCTGCATCATGCTCATTGGTCACGTAGAGGAACTTGCCGGCAGGATCAAAGCTAATGCGGAAAGGCATGGCTCCGGTTCCGATGGAACCATGCGGAGTCAGGTTTCCCGTGGCCGGATCAAGGGTGAACATCGAAACCGTGTTGCTTGTTCGATTGACCACATACGCAAACTTGCCGGAAGGATCGATTGCTACCGCGACGGGGCTGTTTCCCGCTGTGACATAGCTTGGTGTATTCGGTGTCAGCACTCCGGTCGTCTGGTTGATGGTGTACTGCGATACAGTATTTGAATTCGAATACGCATTCGGCACGTAGGCGAATTTACCGGACGGATCAACGGTAACCCCAAAGGGAGACTGATCTGCCGGAACGGTAGCAGGCGTCGTCGGCGTCAGCACTCCGGTGAGTGGGTTCACGGTATACATGGAGATGTTATTGTCACTCTGGTTTGCCGCATAGGCGAACCGCCCGGAAGGATCCACTGTGATGGAGAGCGGGCTCGAGCCGGTAGCCACCGTGGCCGGATTCATCGGGGCCAGTTGTCCGGTATTGGCATTCACAAAGAACATGGAGATGGTATTGTCGTTGCTGTTTGCGGTGTAGAGGTATTCGCCGGTGGGATCGATTCCGATTCCCTGGGGGAAAAAGCCGGTCGGTATGGTTGTGGGCAATATCGGCGTCAGTAGGCCGGTCGTTGAATTGGCGACAAATATCGAGATCGTCGCGGCATCCGTCGCATTGGAGACAAGGTTGGCGACATACACGTACCGCCCGTTGGGAGTGGCGATGAGCTGCTCGCCGGGGATGCCGGAGGCTCCCGTGCCAATAATGGCCGGAGACAGCGGTATGAATCCGCCGGTACAGGAATCGACGCTGTACATCGTCACGGACTGGCTGCTCAGGGCGTAGGCATACTCTGCTGGAGGCGTTTGGACACAGGGGGCAGCGGCGGGCGTGGGCGTGGAACTTCCTCCGCAACCTGCTACCGCAAGGCACAGGGCAGATAGGGCAAGACGCACGACAGGCGAAGCCATCTCGAACCTCATTCTGAGGAAGAATTTTTATTATAGCTCGCCGCTCTATACCAGCCGTGGATAGGCCAGTGCTAGACTCGAACTCTGCATGCTTGAGTGGATACTCTTCCGTGCCATCTCGGTGGCTGTCTTCATCCTGGCTAACAGCTTCTTTGTGGCTGCGGAGTTCGCGCTCGTCAGCGTCCGTGAGACGCGGATGGAGCAGTTGGTGGCCAAGGGCCGCCCCGGCGCGCGCACCGCACTTGCGCTCAAACACAATATTGAGGAGTTCCTGCCGGCGGTTCAGTTTGGGGTGACGCTGGCAAGCCTTGGGCTTGGCTGGATCGGCGAGCCTGTGATGGCGGATATCCTGCTGAGCCTGATGCACAACCTCACCTGGTTCCACCATATGACGTCGGTGCATATGATGGCTTTATCGCATGGGGTTGCGGTCGTGGTGGCGTTTGCAATCATCACCTACTTTGATGTGCTGCTGGGTGAGCTCGTGCCCAAATCTCTGGCGTTGCAGCGCGCCGAACGGATCGCTCTGGCTGTGGCAGGGCCGATGGATCTCTTCATCCGCATAACCCGGCCTGCGGTGAAGTTCATGAATCTCTCTGCCAGCGTGGTGTTGCGTATCTTTCATGCGCCTCTGCGAGGGGAAGGCAATGTGCATTCGCCGGAAGAGTTGAAGCTGATTGCCACGGCTACGCGCCGCATGGGCCTGCTTCCGGCGTTTCAGGAGGAGATTATTCATCGCGCCATTGAGCTGAATCACGTGACGGTGCGCGAGGTGATGACGCCGCGCGACAGGATCTTTTCCCTTCCGGCGGACATGCAGCTGGAGGAAGCGAGCGCGCGCGTGATCGAGGAACAGCATTCGCGCGTGCCGGTATACGATCCGCAGCCGGACCAGATCATTGGCGTTGTGAATTCCAAAGACATCTCGCGGTTGATGCATTTTCGCGTCTCCGTCCGCACCCGGTCAGACGCTGCACGGATGGTGGAGAGTCCATTTGTGGATCTGCGCCTGCGCCAGATTGTGCGTGATGTGATGATGGTGCCGGAGACCAAGCTGGTGGTGGACCTGCTGCAGGAGTTTCAGGAGCGCCGCCGCCAGATCGCCATTGTGGTGGATGAGTTTGGCTCCATCACCGGTCTGGTGACGGCAGAGGACGCGCTGGAGCAGATCGTGGGCGAGATGGACGACGAGTTTGATGTGGCCCGCAAACCCATCCTCGCTACCGGTACGGGTGCCGTGGTGCTGGAGGGAAGCGTGACCCTGCGTGATCTGGTGACGCAGATGCGCTGGAAGTTCCCGCGTGAGGCGGGCGTTGAGACGTTGGCAGGGTTTATTCTGGCGCAGCTTGGCCACATTCCCGAGGCGGGCGAATCCGTGCGCTACGGTGGCCGTCGCTTTACGGTGGAGGCGGTGAGCGGCAACCGGATTGAGCGCGTGCGCGTAGAAGAGGCCCCAGTAGCAGCGGTCCACAAGCAGGGCGGGCGCGCATGAAGCGAATCCTGCGCCGCGTTCTGGTGACTTTGCCGGTACTGTGGCTGGTTGTGTCGGTGGTCTTTCTTCTGATCCATCTGGTTCCGGGCGACCCCATTGTGCAGATGCTGGGTGAAGGGGCGACTGCGGCAGACATCTCTTCTCTGCGCCACTCCTACGGGCTGGATGCGCCGCTGGGCCAGCAGTATATGCACTACTGGCACGGTGTGGTGCGCGCGGACCTGGGCCATTCGCTGCGGCTGAACGATTCGGTACTGCACTTGCTGCTGCAGCGTTATCCCTACACGCTTGCGCTCACACTGGCTGCGCTGTTGCTTGGTATCGTGATGGCCGTGCCGGCGGGTGTAGCTTCTGCGTTGCACCGTAGCCGCTGGCAGGACAAGACGCTCGGCGTGGTGAGCCTGGTCGGACTCTCGTTTCCTAATTTTGCGCTGGGGCCCATCCTGATTTTATTTTTCTCCATTCGCCTGGGCTGGCTGCCCGTGAGTGGAGCAGGGACTGGCTGGGCCTTCTTCGCGCACCTGGTGCTGCCCGCGCTTACCATGGGGCTGGGGCTGGCGGCGATTCTGACGCGCATGGTGCGCACATCCATGCTGGAAGAGCTTGGGCAAGACTATATCCGCACCGCGCGCGCCAAGGGTCTGAGTGAGCAGCGCGTGGTCTACCGTCACGCCCTGCGCAATGCGCTGGTTCCTGTGCTGACGGTTGTGGGGCTGCAGTTCGGCTCGCTGCTGGCAGGGGCGATTGTGACGGAGACGATCTTCAGCTGGCCGGGCATAGGGCGGCTCACGCTCTCCGCTATTTCAAATCGTGATTATGCGCTCGTGCAGGGCTGCATTCTGGCTGTAGGGCTTACGTATGTTGGTGTAAATCTGTTGACGGATGTGGCGTACACCATCGCTAATCCACGCATGCGGGCTTGAAAATCTCAACGCGGATCGCAGGATCATCGCGGCATCACAGCAGCTTCCGTAGCTCCGCCTGTAGTGTGTCGCCGTCAATGGTGACGAACGCCAGCGATACCGGCAGCGAGAAACGCCGTGGCCCGGCACTGCCTGGGTTCAGATACAGCACGCCACGGCTCTCGCGGATCTCCGGCTGGTGGGAGTGGCCGCTTACCACGCACGCGATCTCCGCAAGCTCCGGCTTCAGGTCCAGATCCTGCACGTTGTGGATCATGTAGAAGAATTTTCCGCCAAGCTCCTCCGCCTCAGTCGGAGGCAGTGTGGCGCAGGGGCCGTAGGTGTCCACATTGCCGCGTATCGCCGTGACGGGTGCAATGCCGCGCAGTATTTCCAGAATCTCAATATCGCCGACATCCCCTGCATGCAGTATGTGGTCCACACCGCGCAGTGCCTCCAGCGCCTGAGGCCGCAGCAATCCGTGTGTGTCTGAGATAACGCCGATGCGCATTCAGTCCCCTGCGTTAAATTCCTGTGGAAAGGCGCGTCCGCGGGTCCATGCGATCTCGCAGAGCGTCACCGATGAAGTTGAAGGAGAGCACGCATAGCATCACGGCTATGGCAGGGAAGGCCACCATGTGTGGCGACTCAAACAGGTGTGAGCGAGCGTCATTCATCATGCTGCCCCAGCTTGCGGCTGGCGGCGGAATGCCCAGCCCAAGGAAGCTCAGTGTCGCTTCCGCCAATACTGCCCCCGCCATACCGATGGCCGCCTGCACAATGACCGGCTGCAGAATATTCGGCAGAATGTGGTGCAGCAGAATACGCAGATCGCCCGCACCCAGTGCCCGCGCTGCCTCTACAAATTCCCGCTCCTTCACTGCCATTACCTGGGCGCGTACCAGCCGGGCATAGCCTACCCACCCGCCGATGGAGAGCGCGAAGATCAGGTTCCACAGACCGGGACCAAGGAAGGCCACAAAGGCGATGGCCAGAAGGATGCCGGGCAGGGCCAGGAAAGCGTTCATGACGTAGACATTGATCACTGTGTCCAGCCAGCCGCCGTAGAATCCGGCCAGCGCTCCCGCAATCAAGCCGATGCTGAGCGAGATGGCGACCACGCAGACTGCGACGATCAGCGAGATGCGGGCACCGAAGAGTGTCCGCGAAAGGATGTCGCGGCCCAACTCGTCGGTGCCGAAGAGGTGCGCATGAGAGGGCGGCAGCAGGCGGGCGTTCAGATCAAGCTGGGCGGGATCGTGCGGAGCCAGTACCGGCGCAAAGATGGCGCAGATCAGAAAAATGGCGAGCAGAACTACGCCAGCCGTTGCAAGCCCCGGTCGTACGCTTGTACGGATGGGCTTTACGGCAGAAAGGGGTGTCGGTTCCGCACTATTTGATGTAATGTTTTTAGAGATTCCTTTGCTCATCACCTTGCAACACTCTACTTGATGGATGCGTGGAAAGACGATTTTCCTGTTTCCCCGTAATCTCCTGCTGCCAAATAGCATCTTAATCAGAGACATGATGACCGATCAGGAAGACATATCTGTGGTTGAGCCGCGTCCGGCTCAACCGGAAGCACTCGTAGAACGCCGTCACGGTTCCCGTGAGGAGATGCGCTGCCAGATTCTGGGCGTAAATTTCTTCACTGGAATAGCGCAGGAAGCGGTTGACAAGATGCGCGACGGCGGCCTTCTGGTGGTGCCTGCGGCGCCCGCCCTGATTGAGATCGGCACGAATGCCGCGTACCGCGAGGCGTTGCTGTCTGCTGACCTGGTGATTCCGGACAGCGGCTACATGGTGCTGATCTGGAATCTAATCGGCAAGCCCCGCATTCCCCGCCTCTCGGGGCTGGAGTATCTTCGCGTACTGCTGATGCAATCGGACGCACGCGCCTTCGGAAATACCTTCTGGATCATGGCCGGCGAGCATAGCGCAGCGGTGAACCTGAAGTGGCTGCGGGAGCAGGGGATTGGCGTTCGCGCTGAATCCGTCTACAACGCGCCTATGTACGGCAAGGGGCGACTGGAAGACCCCGTGCTGCTCGCGCTGATCGAAGAGCAGAAGCCGCAGCACATCATCGTCACGATCGGCGGCGGCAACCAGGAGCGCATTGGGCTTTATTTGCGCAGGGCGCTTAGTTACAAGCCTGCAATCCACTGCATTGGCGCTGCTATCGCATTCCTGAGCGGAGATCAGGTGCATGTTCCGCGCTGGGCGGATAAATTCGCTATGGGGTGGCTGCTGCGGATCCTTTCCCATCCCAAGCGCTATGCGCCTCGATACTGGCATGCCCGCAAACTACTGGGCATTCTGCTGAGATATCGCAGCCAACTGCCGCCTTTCACCGGCGGCAAATAGATAGTTTGGTTCAGGCGCGTCCCTGGCTGGTTTGCGTCTAACCATTCATGACATCCCCTTTCCTCAAAGCGTTGCGAGTGCTGTTCGTTGCGATTCTGTACGGTGTGGGGATCTTCTCCGCCCCGGTAGTGCTTCCGTATACGTTGTCGGCTCAGGCGGCTGCGCGTCACACATCCACTCACGCGCCCAGCGTAGCCGAGCAGTATTTGTTGGCGATGGCGAACCAGGAGAGGGGGCGGGTGGGGGCACAGCCGCTGGTATGGGACGATCACCTTGCGGCGGCTGCACTGGCGCATGCGGAGCGCATGGCACAGGAGAGGGCTATTTCGCACCAGTTCGCGGGAGAGGCGGAGCTCCAGGCGCGCGCGGCCAATGCTGGAGCGCGTTTCAGGCTGATCGCAGAGAATGTGGCTGTGGCGCCCACGCCGCAGATTCTGCATAGCTCGTGGATGCATTCTGAGGGGCACCGGTACAATCTGCTGGAGCCGCAGGAGAATGCGGTGGGTATTGCGGTGGTGCAGCGCGATGGGCAGCTCTATGCCGTGGAGGATTTCTCCGAGTCGGTGGCCGATACGGGGCTGGCTGGGCAGGAGATGCAAGTGATTGATTTGCTGCATGTTGCGGGCATGGCCGAGGTGGCTGCGACTGAGGATGCGCGGAAGAGCTGCACGATGAGTACAGGGTATGCAGGCAAGCGCCTGCCTTACTTTGTGATGCGGTACACGACGAGTGATCTCTCGATGCTGCCGGCGCAGTTGAAGGTGAAGCTGGCGGATAAACGCATGCATTCCGCGGCTGTGGGCGCATGCACTACGGCGAAGAGCAACTTCAGTAATTTCAGTATTGCGGTGCTGCTGTATCCGTAGCTGAAAACTTATGGACAGTGATCCAAGTAATTCAATGTTCCATGAGGGACCCCCCCCTGCCCATTATTTCCTAAATATCCTGTTTGCAGTCACTTAGCATATGGGATATGCGCTAAATATTTGAAAAATAAGATATTTATGGGTAAATATTTCATTCAGAACGGGTTAGCAGTGATGCCTGGTGCTGAGGAAGATTTACTTCTAGCTTTAATTGTAGTGAATTTTGATGGATACTACGCCAAATCTCAGGAGAAAACCCTTTGGACGCCCGTAGAAGACACGGATGCTGCACGGGTTCTTGACGGTGACATGGACGGATTGCACGGTGTTTTCTGGACTCACTCCACGGCTGCGTGGAGCCTGCCAGGTCCGGTTTCGGGGTAGGAGTGGTATTTAGATGCCACTAA
>DASWOP010000288.1:0-20348 GCA_036404255.1 Acidobacteriaceae bacterium
ATTCCCTCACCGTACACGTGCAACAGGCGAGCCGAAGCCCGCCTGGTTACTAATCCCTAGTCCCTGTTCCCTGCTTAGTCCAACTTCTCCGGCACAATCTGAATATTCTTCTCGCCGGCGGCCTTCTTCGCCCAGTACTGCTTCACCCAATCTTCAAATCGCTTGCCCTCTGCAGTATCTTTTCCGCTGAACTCCAGCCGTGCAATCTCCGCATAGGCAATTGAGATCTTCGTCCGTGCGCCCATCGATCCGCCAATCGGGCCACTCGAAGGCAGCAGCCGTGCAAACGAATCCGTCAGCCCTTTACCTTCCTGCCTGTCGAAGAGATAGCCATCGACCTTTGCTCCATCCTTCTTTGTGATGGTGATGTCGCCGCGGTAGTCGAAAGCCTTCTCCAGCGCCACGCGAACCTCTTCGTCCGTAGCCAGCTCCGGAACCCAGCCCTGCAGCTTCTCGTGTTCGCGTCCGGCTGCGTGCTCCTGCTCATCCGGATTCACGCTCTGCACCTGCACCGTCTTCGTCGCTTCCTGAGTCTCAGTCGCCATGGCTAGTCTCCCGCTACTTCCTGCAGCTTCTCGCTAGCCTGCTCTGTCTTCGCATCGCCAATCTGCACCAGCGGAGCATGCTCCGTCGGCTTCCACTCATTCAGCAACTTCTGCGCACCCTCGTCCGGATAGGTCGACGGGAACATATACTTCTTCACCGTAATCAGGAATCCCTTCAACGAGCCGAAGTTGTAATCCACCGCGCTCGCTTCGTGGCCCGAATGCACCATGCAATTCGCGCACTTCGGATTACCGCTCTTGGCGCCATACTCCTGCCACTGCGTCTCCTGCATCATGCCTTCAAAGGTATCGGCATAGCCATCCTGCAGCAGGTAGCAAGGCTTCTGCCAGCCAAAGATGTTGTACGTCGGCATGCCCCAGGGCGTGCACTCAAAGTTCCGCTTGCCCATCAGGTACTCGGAGAAGAGCGGATGCGTATTGAACTCCCAGCTCTTCTTGCGGTTCGACAGAATGGCACGGAACAGTCGCCGCGACTTCGCCTTACCCAGAAAGTGCTGCTGGTCCGGCGCCTTCTCATAGGTATAGCCCGGCGAAACCATCATGCTCTCCACGCCCGCAGCCATCAACTCATCAAAGTGCGCTCGAACGCTGTTTGGATCGGCGCCGTCAAAGAGCGTCGTATTCGTCGTCACGCGGAAACCCGCTGCAACCGCCGCGTGAATACCCTCCATCGCGATATCGTGTCCGCCCTCGCGGCACACGGAGAAGTCATGGTGCTCCTTCTGCCCGTCCAGATGCACGGAGAAGGAGAGATACTTGCTCGGCGTAAACAGGTGCAGCTTTTCTTTCAGCAGCAGCGCATTCGTACACATGTAGACGTACTTCTTCCGCGCCACCAGCCCGGCCACAATCTCCGGCATCTTTGGATGCAGCAGCGGCTCTCCCCCGGGGATGGAGACCATCGGCGCGCCACACTCTTCCACCGCAGCAAAGCACTCCTCGGGCGAAAGCTCAGTCTTCAGAATATGCACCGGATACTGGATCTTGCCACAGCCAGCGCACGCCAGATTGCAGCGGAAGAGCGGCTCCAGCATCAGCACCAGCGGATACCGCTTGCGCCCTTTCAACTTCTGCTTCAGTACGTACGTTGCTACCGTCCAAGCCTGCGAAACAGGTACCATGTGCTCACCTCGGGGAAGAAAACTCTATTTACTCTGCCAGCCCATCTTGCGGACCGCCGTACCTTACAAAATCTTGTCATTCTGACGCTGAACAAAGCGAAGGAGAAGAATCTCACTTCTCCGCCCATCACCATCGCGTCTATTCGCCGCTCTCCATCGCCTTCTGGTAAGTCGTCAGCGCCAGCAACGGGAAGTACTGCTTGTACAGGTGGTATCCCAAATAAAACACCCGTGGGAAACCCGTACCCGTGTAATGCGACTCGCCATTGCGTCCCGGCACCAGTTCGTCCCAGGAGCCGTCCTCATGCTGGCGCTCAATCAGCCAGCGAACGCCCTTCGCCACCGAATCCGACCGTGTATCGCCAGCAGCCAGCAGTCCCAGCAGCGCCCACGCCGTCTGCGATGCCGTGCTCGGCCCAATGCCGCGCGTATCCGGATCGTCATACGTCGTGCACGCCTCACCCCATCCGCCATCCGCATTCTGCACCATGCGAATCCACTCTGCGGCGTTCTGGATCGGCGGCTCGTGATTCCATATGCCCTGCGCTTCCAGACCCCGCAGCACGAGGAATGTTCCGTACAGGTAATTGACGCCCCAGCGCCCAAACCAGCTACCGTCCGGCTCCTGGTTCTTCAGGACCCACTGCACAGCCTTCTCCACCCGCTTATCGCGCCGGGTGTAACCGTAGGTTGCCAGCATCTCCAGAATGCGCCCGGTAATATCCACCGTCGGCGGATCCAGCATCGCGTTATGATCCGCAAACGGGATGTACTGGAAGATCATCTTCGTATTGTCGCGGTCAAAGCTCGCCCAGCCACCGCTGCGGCACTGCATGGCCAGCAGCCAGTTCAGTGCCCGTTCACAGGCTGCATCCTGATACGCCTCACGTGGATTCTCCACGGCTTTCAACGCCATCAGAACCTGCGCCGTATCGTCCACATCCGGGTAAAACTCGTTATTGAACTCGAAGTACCAGCCGCCGGGTTCCACGCCCTTCACCTTCTCCGCCCAGTCACCCTTGGTACGTACTTCCTTTGCCAGAATCCAGTCCGCCGCCTTCACCAGCCGCGGATCATTCGCCGGAATGCCAGCCTCTGCCAGCGCAAACATTGCCTGCCCCGTATCCCATACCGGCGGGAAACACGGCTGCATACGGAAGGTAGGCGTCGGATAATCCGGCTCGCCGTTCGGGCAATCGATGCCCAGCTTTTCAAACTCATCCATCGCTCGGATGAACTGCGGATCGTCCACCGAATAACCCAGGCAGCGCAGCGCCACAATCGCGTTCAGCATGGCCGGATAGATCGCGCCCAGCCCGTCCGACTTCTCAAACCGCTCCAGCAGCCATGCCTCAGCCTTCTTGATGGCCAGTGAACGCAATGGGCGAATGTGGACACGCTCAACCCAGTGAGTCATTCGGTCCAGCACGAGGAAGAAGTTTCGCCAGCTGACCAGATGCTTGCGATCCCAGCGCAGGTGCAGGTCCGCCTTATCGCGGCCACCCACAAAAAGTTCATCAATCGTCTGCTCGGGTGGAAGCTTCTTGAATGGCTTCTTCGCATACAGGATCGAAAGCGGCACCAGGATGCCGCGCGACCACGACGAAATCTCGTAGATATTGAAGTAGAACCAGTTCGGAGCCAGCACGATCTCCGGCGGAATCGCCGGCACCGCATCATAGTCATACTGCCCGAGCGAACACAGGTACATCTTGGTGAAGGTATTGCATGCCACCACGCCGCCGTTGGCCAGAACCCACTCGCGCGCCTTCACCATCACCGGATGGTCCGGCGACCAGCCCATCAGCTTCAGGGCAAAGTAAGACTTCACGCCATAGTTCACATTGGAGGGTCCACCCGGCGAAAGACTCCAGCCGCCGTCTTCATTCTGGTGCCGCAGAATCTCATTTACCGCCCGCTTCATCTTGCCCGGATCGCCCGTACCCAGCAGCGTGTGCATGTAGATGTAGTCGGCCTCCAGCATCACGTCAGCTTCCAGCTCACCGCACCAGTAACCCTCCGGGTGCTGCTGCCCCATCAGCCAATCTGCCGCCTTGGTTATGCTCGCGCGCACCGCGTCGAGCCCCAGGTCCATGCGGCCATAGCGCGGCTGCGCCGGCGTTCCCGCGGAATTTGGCTTGCTTCCTGCTGTACTCATGCTGAACTTAAACTCTCTCGGCCAATGGCCGTACTCTCCGCTTTCACAGCGGCTAGCTTCAGACCGCTGCTGGCTGTACCGGTGGTGCAGCGGCAATCGCCTGCACAATCTCCGGCGGCAACCCGAACCGTACATTCTCGGGCATTACCTCAACCTCATCCACTGACCCATATCCCTTTTGCTGCAGATACGCCACAACCTCCTGCACCAGAACCTCCGGTGCAGATGCTCCAGCTGTCACCGCTACAGTATTCTTACCAGTCAACCACTCCGGCTTGATGTCTTCGGCCTTATCAATCAGGTAAGCCTCGGTCTTCAGATTCTGCGAGACCTCAACCAACCGGTTTGAATTTGAACTGTTCCGCGAACCCACTACCAGCAGTAGGTCCGCCGAATGAGCCACGTTCTTCACCGCCACCTGCCGGTTCTCCGTCGCGTAGCAGATGTCCTGCGCATGCGGCCCAACGATGTTGGGGAATTTTTTCTTCAGTGCATCGATCATGTACTTCGCTTCATCCAGAGAGAGTGTGGTCTGCGTCAGATACGCCACTTTATCCGGATCGGGCACCACCAGCGCTTCCACTTCCTGCACGGTTGAAACCACCTGGGTCACGTCCGGGGCCTCGCCCTGCGTGCCTTCTACCTCTTCGTGGTCGCGATGGCCCACCAGCACCAGCGAATAACCCTGGCGTGCGAACTTGATCGCCTCCACATGAACCTTGGTCACCAGCGGACAGGTAGCATCAATCACCTTCAGCCCGCGCTCCTTGGCGCGCTGCCGGACGGCGGGAGATACACCGTGAGCAGAATAGATCACCCGCTTGCCTTCCGGCACCTCATCCAGCTCATTGACGAAGATTGCGCCCTTTTCGGCCAGATCGTTCACCACGTAGCTGTTATGCACGATCTCTTTGCGCACATAGATGGGTGCGCCAAATGTTTCCAGGGCGATCTTTACGATGTCCACGGCACGGACGACGCCGGCGCAGAAACCGCGCGGCTTCAGAAGCAGGACACGCTTCGCGGCCGAGTCAACAGGGGTAGGGGAAGTAGGGTCGCTTGTCGCAGTATTCACTCACTAAGTATACCGCTTTGGCACCAATTGAACCATCGGTTTGACCCAAACTTGGTGCAACCAAAGCCGGAGGCACAAAACCGCTCCATAGCGCCATCCTGCGCTCCTGTCGGCTCAATAATTACGAATCCTGGCCAGTTATCCCTACAGCGTTCCAGAACAGCCTGGATGTCCACAATCGCACTTCAGCGAATGCACCCCCGTAGAAGCCTTGTCCTTGCAAAATTGGCTGCAAAACTTCTCCCCTGGCTTGGTCATACAGCTGCATTCCTTATGCGCACACTTCTTACTCTCGCTCATCGCTTCCCTCCGCCGCAGGTCGCGGTTCAAGATGTGATGCTCACTACAGGCAGGGGAGATGTTCCACCTGCGACTCGTGGCTCCGAGCCGCAACCTCAGGCCGTCCGTTTAGCCTTTTTCTTCAGCCAATCTTTCAAGATGCTATCCACACGAGACTGCCAGCCCGGTCCTGTCGCGCGAAATTCATGCACCACATCCTGTGACAGACGAATGGAGATCAACTTCTTGGTCGGTGCCTTCTGCGGTCCACGCTTACGCGAAGAGAGCATGGCGCGTAAGGACTCAGGCAGTTGGTCAAACGTCACCGAGTTGGCAAATTCTTCCTTAGTCCAAATCGGATTATCATCATCCGGCTGTTCGGGCCGCAATTTCGTGGGCATATGCGTTCCTTTCGCTTCGGCTTGCTCGTCGGAAACTAATAACGCGCATAGCATCACCGCGCTGCGTAAACACCAGAGCATGCAATATGCCCGCTAGAGGAGCAAGGGCTTTGACCCTTGTTTCCCCGTATCTCTTCTCATCCATCAAAAGAAACACCGCAGATTCAAACTCCAGATCAATGGCCCGATTGAACGACAGTCCGCGAATTTGGATGTTCCGTTCGTTCTTATCTAAATCGTATTCGATCTTCATTATATTGTAAATACAATTTGAAAAATCTTCCTACTTCGCCGCCCTCATCATCTGCTCCGCGTGCTTCAGAGATGTTTCCGTCAGCTTCGCTCCGCTCAGCATCCGTGCAATCTCCTGCATCCGTTCCGGATCCGTCATCTGCCGGACGCTGGTCCGTGTCCGGCCGTCCTTCTCCGCCTTCTCGATCAGAAAGTGCTGCTCGGCAAACGCCGCGATCTGCGGCAGATGGGTGATGCAGATGACCTGCTGCCCCTTCGCCAGAGCGCGCAGCTTTTGCCCCACGGCCTCTGCCGCGCGTCCGCCAATGCCAATATCGATCTCGTCAAACACCAGCGTCCGTGGCAGCGGCATCTTTTTCTTCGATTTGCTCGCCGCGCCCTCTTCCACACTCACCTTCAAAGCCAGCATCACCCGGCTCATCTCGCCGCCCGATGCAATCTCATCCAGCGGCTTCAGCGGCTCGCCTGCATTGGTGGCAATGCGGCAGGCCACGCTGTCCCATCCATGCGCAGTCCAGAATGAAGTCTCTTTCTGCGCCGCTACTTCGATCTCGAAGCGTACCTTCATCGCGAGGTCGTTGATCTGTGCCTCCGCCAGCTTTTCCAGCTTCTTCGCCGCCGCAGTACGTTGAGCCGTCAACTCCTCCGCCGCCTTCACATACGCCGCCTCGTCCTCAGCCAGCAGTTTGCGCAGCCCTGCCAGAATCGCGTCGCGATTCTCGATCTCGCCCAGCTTCTGCGCGACCTCTTCCCCGTACGCGATCACCTCGGCCAGCGCTCCCGCCGTCTCGGGCGAGCCACTCTGCCGCGGATTCGCCGCATACTTGCGCTTCAGCTTATCCAGCAGCGCCAACCGGTCCTCGATCTCTCCCAGCCGCTCCGGCGAGGCATTGATGCTCTCGGCATAATCGCGTGTCGTCGAACTCACGTCCTCCACCACCGCGCGTGCCGCAATCAACTGCTGCACCGCCTCGGCAAACTTCCCATCGAAGCGCGCCAGCTCCTCCACCTGCTTCAGCGCCGAACGCAGCGCTGCCTCCGCCGAATTCTCGGATTCATACAGAAACTCGTGCGCGCCCATCGCTGCGGCATAGAGCTTCTCCGCATTCGCCAGAACGCGCTTCTCCGTCTCCAGCAAGGAATCCTCATCCGGCCCGGCGATCTGAGCCTGGGCAATCTCCTTCCGCTGGAAGCTCCACAGGTCGGCCATGCGCAACCGGTCCTGTTCCGCGCTCTGCATCTCATCCAATTTTTCGCGAGTTGCGTGCCAGGCCGTGTAGGCCGTACTAACCACCGTTATGGCACCGTAAATATCACCGTAACGATCCAGCAATCCTCGTTGTTGCGCCTGGTCAAATGACCCTAAAGTTTCGCCCTGTGCATGCACCAAAGCCAGCTCTGGCGCTAGTTGTCGCAGCACACACACCGTAGCCGGCTGGTTATTGACGAAGACGCGCCCCTTACCTCCCGCCGCAATCTCTCGTCTCAGCAGAATCTCCGAGCCTTCCACGTCGATGCCGTTGGCCTCCAGCACACTCTCCGCCCCCGGTGTCGTCTCGAAAACACAGCTCACCACAGCCTTTTCCGCGCCATGGCGCACCACATCGGCCGAGCCTTTATCGCCCAGCAACAGCGCCAGCGCGTCGATCAGGATAGACTTGCCCGCCCCGGTTTCACCCGTCAACAGGTTCAGCCCCGGCCCGAAGCCCGCGACCGCGTGGTCAATCACCGCATAATTTTCCGCCCGCAGTTCGAGCAGCATCGTGGTTGCCTCAACGTGTGGAATCAACGCGAGGATAGCACGTCTGCCCTGCTATGAACTCACGCCCATCCCCCTCCATCCGCTACACTAATTCTGGAGAGAAACGATACTCATGATGTCTTTACTCGCACTCTTTCTTCAGGACGACTCCCCGCTGGCCGCAGCCCCTGCCTCTGGAGGCACCCTCACCGGCATACTCGAGATGGTCCGCAACTCCGGCCCCATCGCCTTCGCCGTCCTTATCCTTCTGCTGCTCGCCAGCATCTTTTCCTGGAGCATTATCCTGTCCAAATGGACGACCTTCAAGCGTGCCCAGGCGCAGTCCGTCCGCTTTCTGCGAGCTTTCCGTAAATCCGGTCGGCTCAATGAGATCGCCTCCGTGGCCGACCAGTTCCGCCCCAGCCCACTGGTCAATGTATTCACTGAAATTCACGATGAGTACCAGCGCCAGTCCGGGGGCCGTGGCATGCCGCGCAACCCGCTCGGGCTGGAACGCGCCGCACAGACCGCCGCCTCTGAAGCCCTGACCGCCATGGAATCCCGCATGACCTGGCTCGCCACCATCGGTGCCATCTCCCCCTTCCTTGGCCTCTTCGGCACCGTCATGGGCATCATCGATGCCTTCCACGGCCTTGGAGCCTCCGGAACCGCAACCCTGCGCGCCGTCGCCCCCGGCGTCTCCGAAGCTCTGATCACCACCGCCGCCGGCCTGGTCGTCGCCGTCCCCGCCGTAATCGGCTACAACCAGTTCACCGCCCGCCTGCGTGAGTTCGCTGCCCGCATGGACGATTTTGCCCGCGAACTGCTCAACGCGATTGAGAATGCCGCCATGATGCCCGGCGAGATAGCGCCCCCGCAGCCGCTACGGCGAGATCTTCGCAACGACACCGACCTCGATCCGCGGCTTCGATAAAAATTTGGCAAAATGTTTTAGTTTTGCCCCGGAAAGGAGCACCAGATGGCCTTCACCAGCAGCACCGGACGCACCCAGACTGCACTTGCCGATATCAACATCACTCCGCTGGTAGACGTTGTGCTCGTCCTCCTGCTCATCTTTATGCTCACCGCGCCCGTGCTGCAATCCGGTATTGACGTAGCCGTCCCCAAGACACGCACGGTGAAAGAACTTACCCAGCAGCGCACCGTCATTACCATCAACAAAAATTCCGAAGTCTTCCTCGGCGACACGCAGATCAATATCAACGAGATCCCCGCGCGTTTGAAAAATATCGGCGGCGATCCGTCGCAAAAGATTGTCTACCTGCGCGCCGATACCAAAGTCAACTTCGGCGACTTCGCCTCTGTGATGGACGCGGTCAAGCAGGCAGGCATCACCAACATCAGCATTGTCACCCAGCCACTGGAGAAATAAGCGAACGCAGCGAACGAGTCCATGGCCACCCGCATCCATTTCGCGGAGTCTCCCAACACCCTCGGCAGTCCTAACTACGCCGGATCGTTGGTGCTGCACGGCGTTTTCGTGCTTGGTCTAATCGGCTTTGCCTACGTGCATCACGCCTTCGGGCACGCGTGGGGCGGGGCGGACCAGAGCACCGGCGCCATCCAGGCCAGCTTGGTCAACGCCATTCCCCTTCCGCACGACGCTCCGCCGACGGAGAATGTGCTGGCAACGGAAAGTCCCAGCCCGAATCCTACCCCACCAACGCCCGCGCAGGTCGCGAAGCCGAAGCCCGACGAAATCCCCATCGCAACCAAGGTGAAACCACCCACCAAAGTTGCGGAGCGCACCGCGCCGGAGCCGTTCAAACATCCGCAGCCGGTCCAGCCGTCGAACCGCATTCCCGGCGGCGAAGCGCCCGGCATCCGCATCCCCGTATCCACCATGCAGCTCTCCACTGGGACGTCCA
The DNA here is from genome assembly GCA_036404255.1 of Acidobacteriaceae bacterium. Classification (GTDB taxonomy): domain Bacteria; phylum Acidobacteriota; class Terriglobia; order Terriglobales; family Acidobacteriaceae; genus JARLFX01. The sequence continues at coordinate 9,483 of DASWOP010000288.1, forward strand.
TGATGTCCGTTCCCGCGGGCGATTTTGGCACCCGCTTCGCCTATTACGTCAACGGCATCAACCGCGCCGTCTCTGGCGCCTGGTGGACGCAGGAGGCAAATCCTGCGCAATCCAATGGCCACTCCGTCACACTATTGTTTGACGTTTTGCGCGACGGCACCCCCACCAATGTGCGCATCGAGAAATCCAGCAACTCGCCCAGTCTCGATGCCTCCGCTAAACATGCTCTGCAACGGGTAGACGGCTTCGGCCCCCTGCCAGACGGCTATCGCGGAGACCGCATCACAGTGGAGTACACCTTTGATTACCGGCTTCACTAACGCCGCCACAACATCTACTCCGCATTTTGCGTCTAACATGGATAGAGAATGATGCAGACCTCGTACACGCAAGCCCGTCGCGGTATTTTCGCTGCACTATGCCATTTCACATTGGCTTTCGCCGTCGTTGGGCTGGCCGCTCGGGTACATGCGCAGGACTGGGTCCATATTGAGTCCAGCAACGGAGTGGACCGCATCCGCGTTGCAGCCGCTGGCTTCAAGCCCCTGACCGCCAATGGCGGAACGCAGGGCTACAAGCACCTTTTTGACACCACCCTCTACACCGATCTGAGCAACGCCGGCATCTTTGACCTGGTCTCGCAGAGCCTTGCGCCCACGGCCACCCCCGGCAGTCCCTCCGAGATGGTGGTGGCGCAATGGGCCTCAGCCCCCGCGAACGCCGCCATGGTTGCCTTTGGCTCGCTCAATGTCATCAGTTCAAATGTGGTGGTCAACGGCTGGCTGTATGACACCAAGAATTTGGTAGATCCCAAGGTTCTTGGCGCACAATACAGCGAACCAGCTTCAGATGAGTCTGTTCGCCAGATCGCACACCGCTTTGCGGACGAGATCATCCTTCGCCTCGGCGGCGGTCTGCCCGGTATCGCCGAGACCCACATCTATTACGTCAATGCTCGTGGCGGCAACAAGGAAATCTGGGCGATGGACTACGACGGCCAATCGCAGCACCAGGTCACCCACCTCGGCGCCGTCTCGCTCTCGCCGCGCATCTCGCCAGACGGCAACCGTCTCGCTTTCGCCTCACTCGGCCGCGACGGCTGGAACATCCGGGTCTTCTCCATATTGCTCGGGCGCATGGTAGGCTTCCCTGCTCTGGGTGGCACCAATCTCTCTCCTGCGTGGTCGTCTGACGGACGCCAGCTGGCCTTCTCTTCCTCGCGCACAGGGGACCCGGAGATCTATGTCTCCGACGCAACGGGCGGCGGTCTGCGCCGGATTACCTCGTACCGTGGCCCCGATGTTTCGCCCGTCTGGAACCCACGTACCAACTCCCAGATTGCATGGATCAGCGGCCGCACTGGCCTGCCGCAGCTTTACATCATGGACACGGACGGAACAAACGTACAGCGCCTGACAGACGGCGGTTATGCCACCTCGCCGTCGTGGTCGCCCAACGGCCAGTTCCTCGCCTTTGCATGGGATCGCAAGTACGGCCCAGGCGCTCCCGGCGGACAGGATATCTACGTGATGGAGGTCTCCACCAAGAAGTGGATTCAACTCACGCATGATGCCGGCCGTTGTGACTTCCCATCCTGGTCGCCAGACGGACGGCATATCGTATTTGAGAGCGTCTCGGGCAAGAATTCGGCGATTTGGACCATGCTCGCCGACGGCACCGGGCGCCATAAGCTTACCTCCAGCGGCGGCGATAGCATGCCCAACTGGAGTTGGAAGTAGTTTTAGTTTTTGTTGTTCAGCCTCGGATGCTGTCCTTCTGAGCGTAGCGAGATCTGCTTTTATACCGCGCAATTCGCGCCAAGGAGCCACTATGAATGTTTCAATACTTTCCTTCCGTAAACTTTCTCTGCTTGCCGCAGTTGCGGCAGGGTTGGCCGGCGTTGCCGGCTGCCACCACAGAAACTCCATGCCGATCAACACCACGCCGGATAGCGCTCCCGTCGCTGGTCCAGCGCCCACGGCCACATTCACGGCCGATCCCATGGCCATTGATCTCGGCCAGTCCGTGGTGCTGAACTGGCGCACGCAAAACGCCACCACCGTTACGATTGATGGCATCGGCAATGTGAACTTGAACGGCACCACCAACGCATCGCCCAGCACCTCCACCAACTTCCACCTGACCGCCACCGGCCCGGGCGGAAGCACGGAGGCCAATGTGCGCGTGACCGTGCGCGTTCCCGAGGTTCCGGCTGCACCCGCTGCGGGCCCTGAGGATCTGACCAGCGAGCAGCTCTTTCATCAGAACGTGCAGGACATCTTCTTTGACTATGACAGCGCGGAGCTTCGCGCTGACGCTGCCACTTCGATCACACAGGCTGCAGCCTTCCTGACCGCGCATCCTACAGCCAAAGTCGTGATCGGTGGCTACTGCGATGATCGCGGCTCGGCTGAGTACAACCTGGCACTGGGCGAAACCCGCGCCAACGCAGCCAAGAGCGGTCTGGTAGCCGCAGGCGTTCCGGCTTCGCGCCTGCGCGTGATCAGCTATGGCAAGGAGAAGCAGTTCTGCACCGATGAGACCGAGGCCTGCTGGCAACAGAATCGCCGGGCACAGTTCTCGCTGGACCGCTAAGCCCCACGCCATACCAACCATGACAGGGGCCCATTGTGGCCCCTGTCGTTTTGCCTCGCAATTCAGCTAAACTTGCATCGGGGAACCAATTTATGACGATTCGACGCTCGCTTCTCCTCACCTCCGCCCTGCTTCTCACCACCGCCATGCCGGCCTTTGCCGTGAACAAAGACATGGTGCAGCTGCAGACTCAGGTGCAGACGCTGCAGGATGCCGTAGCGCGCCTGCAGCAGTCCAATGATGAGCGCATGGGCGTGCTCAAAGACCTGGTGCAACAGACCGCCGACGCCGTGAACAAGATGAGCGTCAGCACGGATTCACTGCAGAAGTCGATGTCAGCACAACAAGAAGCGCAGAACGGCAAGATCGACCAGATCTCCGGCCAGATCCAGTCGCTCAACGACTCCATTGACGAGTTGAAGGCACAGATGGGACGCCTGACTAAAGCGATGCAGGACATCCAGTCGCAGCAGCAGTCCATTAACGCCAGCATGAGCTCCATACCCGCCTCTGGCGCTTCCGCTACGGGAGTTGGAGCCGCACCAGCCGACAGCACCACCCCGCCGCCAGCCAACCCCATTCCAGACATCATGCCCCAGGCCACTACGCCCAAAGGACGCCGCTCCGCACAACCTGCGGCCACCAATGCACCACCGGTTGAGCAGCTCTACCAGACCGCCTATGGCGACTACAACTCCGGCAAGAATGCTCTCGCCTCAACAGAATTTGCTGACGTAGTGAAGTATTACCCGGATAACAATCTTGCAGGCAACGCGCACTTCTACATGGGCGAGATCCTGATGAAGCAGAACAAGCCCGGTCCCGCCGCGAAGGAATATGACAAGGTGCTGGAGCAGTATCCCGGCAACAGCAAGATTCCCGCATCGCAGCTGCATAAGGCCAATGCGCTCATCGCCATCCGGCAGACTGATGCCGGCATCCGCGAGCTGCGCTCGCTCATCCAGCGCTATCCGAATTCTCCGGAGGCCGTAGCCGCCCGCGCCAAGCTTAATTCCCTGGGAGCACGCTCCCGGTAGGCAGCGCAATTTCCCTGGAGTATAGTTTTGGTGTTCGCACAACTCGGCTCTCTTCCCCGCTATCTTACTTAGTGTCCAGGAAAGCAGAGGAGATTCTTATATGCCGCAGACCATTCCACCGCGTCACGACAGTGACATCAAGAAGGGTGCCTTCGAAACCGAAGAGCCGCCAAACGGTCGCGTCTCCGATGAGACCAACACTTCCATGGCTGGACAGATTGGCCATCGCAACCAGCCTGAAGAGGCGCAGGGCGAAGATACTGACTTTCCTGAGCCAGATGCGCAAGGCGAGCACTCTGGCCAGTAATATTTCATGAGCATCACCCAAAAATAAAGAGGCCTCGGATCATCCGAGGCCTCTTTATTTTGTCTCTGCGAGTGTGAAGTGGTCATTCCGTCCAGCCTTTACTTCAGACGGTTCATCACTTCGTCCAGCACTTCCCGCTTCGGGCGGACGCGATCCTGTGCAAGCTGGCCCAGCGGCTCGTCCACCAGGTTCAGCATCTCCGTGAAGCTTGGCTTATCCGTCTCCACGTAGAACACACCGGTCAGCACCTCGCCTTTGGCATGTGCCTGCATCAACTGCGTCACTGCGCCGATGCGGTCTGTTGGGTTGTACTCTTCATGCAACTTGCGCAGTTGCAGATGGCTGCCGTCGTGCATGGTTACTTCGTAGCTCGTGCCGGGATCATAATCCACCGCAATGTCCTGGAAGTACGGCACAAAACCAACCTCCGTGATCGGCTCGTCATGCTCCTGCATGAACTTGTAGCTCTTGGTCGAGCCCTCATGATCGTTGAAGGTCACGCACGGCGAGATCACGTCCAGCAGCGCAGTTCCATTGTGCGCAATCGCCGCCTTCATCATCGCCGCAAGCTGCTTCTTGTCCCCAGAGAACGAACGCCCTACAAATGTTGCCCCCATCTCAATCGCAAGCGAGCAAAGATCGATGGCTGGCAGATCGTTGACTACGCCGGTCTTCAGCTTCGATCCAATGTCTGCCGTCGCGGAGAACTGCCCCTTGGTCAAGCCGTACACACCGTTGTCTTCCACGATGTAAATGATGGGCAGATTGCGACGCAGCAGGTGAACGAACTGGCCCATACCGATGGAAGCCGTATCGCCATCACCGGAGACTGCCAGTGCCTTCATGGTGTGGTTCGCCAGTAGCGCGCCGGTGGCCACCGCAGGCATGCGCCCATGCACGCTGTTGAAGCTGTGCGAGCGGCTCATGAAATACGCCGGACTCTTAGACGAACAGCCGATGCCGGATAGCTTCATCACCCGCTCAGGCTGTACACCCATCTCATACATCGCGTCGATGATGCGCTCAGAGATTGCATTGTGCCCGCAACCGGCGCACAGCGTGGTTTTGCCGCCGCGATAGTCCAGTACCTGTAGGCCAAGACGGTTCGTCTTGGGTGCCGGGGCGGAAGGTGTGGGAGTTGCTGTCGTGGTTGCCATTAGATTCCCTCCTGCGTGACGATCTCGTCCGTCACTGACCGCGCATCGAGCGGCAGTCCGTTGAAGTGCCGCACACTCTGCAGCTTGATAATTTCCTTTGCCGCCAGATCAAGCTTCAGCAGGCTCAGCATCTGAGCATCGCGATTCTGCTCCACTACATATACCCTCTCGTGCGATGCCACAAACTCATGCACCTCGCGCGAGAACGGGAACGCCCGCAGCCGCAGATAATCCGTCTCCAGCTTGTATTCGTTGCGCAGCTGGTCGCGGCTCTCGCGCACTCCGAAGTCTGACGTACCGAAGGCAATGATGCCAACCTTCGCCTTACCCGTCTGCACCACCTCGGGCCGAGGCACCAACGAACGTGCTGTCTCAAACTTCTTCGCCAGCCGTTCCATGTTGACCACGTAATCGTCTGGGCGCTCGGTGTATTGCGCCTTCTCATTGTGGCCGGAGCCGCGAGTGAAGTAAGCCGCCAGCGGATGGTCCGTGCCCGGCAGCGTGCGATGTCCGATGCCGTCGCCGTCTACATCCTTATAGCGCGCAAAACCGCCCAGCCGCTCCAGGTCTTCCTTGCTCAGCACCTTGCCGCGATCAATCGGCTTCTCCGGATACGCAAAAGGCTCGCTCATCCAGTTATTCATACCGAGATCCAGATCGCTCATCACAAAGACGGGCGTCTGCAGGCGTTCCGCAAGATCAAACGCTTCCAGTGCCATTTCGTAGCATTCCTTCACGCTGCCCGGAATCAACATTGGATGTTTAGTATCGCCGTGCGACAGGAACGCAACCGAGAGCAAGTCGCCCTGCTGATTGCGCGTCGGCATACCGGTGGATGGCCCCGTGCGCTGCACATCAAAGATCACGCCCGGCAGTTCTGCGTAGTAACCAAGCCCAGCGAACTCCGCCATCAGCGAGATGCCCGGCCCGGAACTCGCTGTCATCGCACGCGCACCTGCCCAGCCTGCGCCCAGCACGGCGCCAATGGCTGCCAGCTCATCCTCTGCCTGCACAATCGCGAACGTCGCCTTGCCATCCGGCTCAACGCGATACTTCTTCGCATACTCAATGAAGCTCTCCACCAGCGACGAAGAAGGAGTGATCGGATACCACGGCACCACTGTGCAGCCAGCGAAGATCGCACCCAGTGCAGCAGCAGCATTACCGTCGATGATGATCTGCCCTCTGGTCAGATCCAGCGGCTCCAGTTTGTAGCCGCTCTTGCGCGCCAGTGTCTGCTCAGCGTACTCGTAGCCGGCCTTCACAGCTCCCCAATTGAGGTCAGCCGCCTTCACCTTCTTGGCGAACTGCTGACGCAGCGCAGCTTCCACCGCCACCAGGTCCATGTCAATCAGGTAGGCGACCACGCCGACGTAGATCATGTTCTTGACCAGCTTGCGGAGCTTTGCCTCAGGGCAGACCGCGGCAGTGATCTTGTCAAACGGAACCGGATAGCACTCCACATCGCTGCGGTACTGTTTCAGGTCGGCCGTCTCTTCATACACAGCCATGCCGCCTGCCGGCAGCGAAAGAATATCTTCCTTCGCCGTCTCCGCATTCATCGCGACGAGGATGTCGATCTCTTTCTTGCGCGCGAGATAGCCGTCCTTGCTCGCGCGGATGGTGTACCACGTGGGCAAGCCTGCAATATTGGATGGGAAAAGATTTTTGCCGCTTACCGGAATGCCCATGCGGAAAATACTCTTCAGCAGGACCAGGTTTGCGGATTGCGAGCCGGAGCCATTCACGGTCGCAATCTGGATGGTGAAGTCATTGACGATGCGGTTTTGCGCGTTTGCGCCGCCGCCAGAGGATTGAGTAGCAACGCTGCCGTTGCCGGCATCTTGATGCGCCATTGCGGGGAACTTCCCTTCTGCGAATCGGCCTTTGGCCATTTCGTCCAACCGCCCAATTTTATCGAATCCAAACACTACCCGTTGCGCAGTATTTCTCCAGAACCGCAAAATACGCCCATTTTCACGTGGGCGGTTATCAACTTTGCGTTCGATTATCGAAATCAGGGGAACCGCTGCCCTTTTACGCTGTCTGTTCCGTCCCTGGTCACTCGGACCCGAACCTGCCGCGATACTCCGAAAAGCTTCGCTCGCGTAATTTTCTTCCTTCCCTTTTGCATCCCGCGTTACTGTAAAACATAGACAGCACAATCTATTTTCTATTGCGCAACAGTTTTCCTGGAGGCTAGAAACTTCGATGGGTGGAATTGGTGAACAGACCGGCGGTAAATCTCCCAGCGAACTGATGGCCGAGGCCTTCTGGTTCTTTGCGCATACGCTCATCAGCTTGCTGGTCTATGTTGCCCTGGTGGCTGCCATTCAGATGCTGCGGCCCGATTCATTTTCCATGCTGCTGGCCACGGCCCTGGCGTTTGCCGTCCCTGCCATTGCGGGCTTTCTCATTGCGCTGATCTGGCCCAACGATATCGCGCGCTATATCTGGATCTTCGGCCTGGTCTGGTTTTCCATCGTCTGCGTGTACGTGCTGGACCTGCCCACTGGCCCCGGACTGTGCGAGCACTGCGGTGCAGTCTCCAAGCTCTGGCAGACGCTGGTCACCTTCGACCATCCCAGCGGCCTCTTCTACGGCAGCGGTAACGCCTTCGGCACCTGGCCCGCGCTCGCCAACATCGGCTACGCCATCGGCGCCAAGTTCGGCCTCAAGAGCAAATCGTAAAGCGGTTTCTGAGCGCAGCAGTTCCATGCGCAAAGATTGTCGCTGGAACCTAAACCTTTGCTGCGATTCTCTCCGCATGCAGTGTCTGCAACGCATACACGGTCTTGGCTCCGTGCTGAATCGCCTCGATACCCTCAATCGCCGCACGTGCAGCGGCGAGCGTAGTAATCGTTGGAATGCGCGCCAGCACTGCAGCGCGCCGGATCGCCTTCTCGTCGAAGTACGGATCCTGCCCAGCAGGCGTATTCACAATGAGCTGGATGCGGTCGCCCTTGATCAAATCCACCACGTTAGGCCGTCCCTCCTTCACCTTGTACACACGCTCGGCCTGTAGACCTGCTTCGGCCAGCACGTCCGCCGTACCGTGCGTTGCAACGAGATGGAATCCGCGCTCCACAAACGTTCGCGCCAACTCCACCACTCCGTGCTTATCGCGATCATTCACGCTGATGAACACTGTGCCCTTCATCGGCAATACCTGCCCTGCAGCGAGCTGTGCCTTGGCAAATGCTTCGCCGAAGTTGTCTGCCACGCCCATCACCTCGCCGGTGGACCGCATCTCCGGTCCAAGCACGGTATCCACTCCGGGGAACTTGCCCCACGGAAAGACCGGCGACTTCACGAAGAAGTACGTGCCCGTCTCGAGATCCTTACCGCTCTTCACATACTCCGGCAGGAACTGTTGCAGCGTGCCACCCGTCATCAGCCGCGATGCGATCTTCGCGAGCGGGATGCCCGTCGCCTTGGAGACATAAGGCACCGTGCGCGATGCACGAGGGTTTACTTCGATCACAAAGACCTTGCCATGCTGAATCGCGAACTGAATATTCACCAGTCCAATCACGTTCAGCCGCAGCGCCAGCTTGCGCGTGTATTCGCGCAGTGTCTTCAGCACATCGTCGCTCAAATCAACCGAAGGTAACACGCAGGACGAGTCGCCAGAGTGAATTCCAGCCTCCTCGATATGCTGCATCACACCCGCGATCACCACGTCTTTGCCGTCGCATAGAGCATCTACATCCACTTCGATTGCGTTCTCGAGGAAGTGGTCGATCAGGACCGGGCGCTCCTGCGAATACTCAATCGCGGTGGACATGTAGCGCAGCACTGCTTCGTCGTCGTATGCAATCACCATCGCACGGCCACCCAACACGTAACTCGGACGCACCAGCACCGGATAGCCCACAGTGTTCGCGCCCGCGATAGCTTCGTCTACATTGGTCGCCATCGCACCTTGCGGCTGTGGAATCTTCAACTCGTCAATCAGTTTGCCAAAGCGCTTGCGGTCTTCCGCAAGATCGATCGACTCCGGCGACGTACCGATGATGGGCACGCCTGCGTTTTTCAGCGGCAGCGCCAGGTTCAGCGGCGTCTGCCCGCCGAACTGCACGATCATGCCAATCTCCGCGCCGCTTGCAGCCTCATGCTCATAGATCGCGAGCACGTCTTCAAACGTTAGCGGCTCAAAGTACAGCCGGTCGCTTGTGTCGTAATCTGTGGAAACCGTCTCCGGATTGCAGTTCACCATGATGGTCTCGTAGCCGTCTTCGCGCAGCGCGAACGCAGCATGACAGCAGCAGTAATCGAACTCAATACCCTGCCCGATGCGGTTCGGCCCGCTGCCCAGGATGATGACCTTTTTCTTCGCCGTCGGAATCGCTTCGTCTTCTTCGTCGTAGCAGGAGTAGAAGTAAGGCGTGAAACTCTCAAACTCTGCCGCGCAGGTATCCACCAGCTTGTACACCGGTAGTACGCCCAGCTTCTGACGCAGATCGTGCAGTTCCATGCCCGAGGTCTTGCCCTCGATGCCCCATGCTGTCGCCAGCCGTATATCCGAGATGCCCATCTGTTTCGCTGCGCGCATCTGCTCCGCCGTCACGTCGTCTGCAGACAGCCCTTCGAGCGCCGTAATCTCGTCCGTGATCTGTTTGATCTGGTAGAGAAACCACGGGTCCATCCCCGTCATGCGCGCAACCTCGCGCACGCTCATGCCCTTCTCGAACGCATAGCGCAGATAGGTCAGCCGGTCAGGATGCGGCGTAACCAGCCGCTGCGTGAGCCGCTTCGGCTCGATGTCCGCGGCGCTGGCCTTCTTACCCGTCTCCAGCGAACGTACGGCCTTCATCAGCGCTTCCTTGAAGGTGCGGCCAATCGCCATCACCTCGCCGACAGACTTCATCTGCGGCCCCAGGCCCTCATCCGCTCCGGGGAACTTCTCAAACTGCCACTTCGGAATCTTGACGACCACGTAGTCCAGCGTCGGCTCGAAGCATGACGGCGTCTTCTTCGTAATGTCGTTCTGCAACTCATCCAGGGTGTAGCCCACAGCCAGTCGCGCTGCAATCTTCGCAATCGGGAATCCCGTTGCCTTACTCGCCAGCGCCGACGAGCGCGACACCCGCGGATTCATCTCGATCACCGTCATGCGGCCGTTCGCCGGGTTCACCGCGAACTGCACATTGCTGCCACCCGTCTCCACGCCGATCTCGCGGATCACGGCAATCGCCGCATCTCGCATGCACTGGTATTCGCGGTCTGTCAGCGTTTGTGCCGGTGCAACGGTGATGGAGTCACCCGTATGCACACCCATCGGATCAAAATTCTCAATCGAGCAGATGATGATGACGTTGTCTGCCAGATCGCGCACAACCTCGAGCTCGTACTCCTTCCAACCGAGCACGCTCTCCTCAATCAGGCACTCGTGCACCGGGGAAAGATCCAGCCCGCGTGCCAGAATATCCATCAACTCTTCGCGGTTGTAGGCGATGCCACCGCCGGATCCGCCCAGTGTGAACGACGGCCGGATAACCACGGGAAACCCTATCTTGCTCGCAAATTCCAGCCCGTCGCGCAGGTTATTCACCAGCGCGGATCGCGGCATATCGAGCCCGATCTTATTCATCGCATCTTTGAAGAGCAGGCGGTCTTCGGCCTTCTTGATGGCCTCCAGCTTGGCGCCGATCAACTCTACGCCCAACTTGTCCAGCACGCCGGAGTCCGCCAGATCAACGGCAAGATTCAGCGCGGTTTGCCCACCCACCGTCGGCAGCACGGCGAATACGCCGCTCTTGCCGGACTC
>DASWOP010000289.1:0-5555 GCA_036404255.1 Acidobacteriaceae bacterium
AAGCAAGCTGCCGGTGCACCTGGCTCTCCGTCGTCCGCGCGCCGATAGCGCCCCAGCTCACCAGGTCTGAGATGTACTGCGGCGAAATCATGTCGAGATACTCCGTCCCCGCCGGCACACCCATCTCCGCCAGGTCCAGCAACAGCCGTCGCGCGATGCGCAGCCCGTCGCTGATGCGGAACGATTCATCGAAGTACGGATCGTTGATCAGCCCCTTCCAGCCCAGCGTGGTCCGCGGCTTCTCGAAGTAAACCCGCATCACGATCATCAGATCGCCGGAAAGCTCAACTGCGGCCTTCTCCAGCAATGCCGCATACTCCCTGGCGGCAACCGGATCGTGGATGGAGCATGGGCCTACGACAGCAATCAGACGGGCATCCGCCCCATTGAGGATGTCAACGATCTGACGGCGCGCTTCAAAGACGGTGCGCGAAGCGTAATCCGTGAGCGGCATCTCCTCCTGCAGGAAGACAGGAGGGATAACGACGCGGCTGGATCTGATTTTGAGGTTATTTGTGGGATATGCCATGGCTGCTTTATCAGAATACTAGATATGCCCCGCCCCGCTCCATCGCCGCCTCACCCACCACCACTCTGGGCACCAATCTTCATCGTCGCCCACACTCTGGGTGCCCCATCTTCGCCGCATCATCATCGTCTCCCCACAACTCTGGGTGCCCCATTCATCGCGCTTTTTGCGATGAATGGGATAGCGTCGCAAAGCGACGGCCGCGCGGAGCCTGCCCTGAGCGTAGCCGAATGGGCGCGCAAATCTCCCTCCACCACAACTCTCCCCGGTCCACCTCAACTCTCAACCCGAGTCATTCTGACCCTCGAGCGTAGCGAAGGGCAAGAATCCAGAAGCTCTAAGCGTCACCCACACTACCAAAGAGCTTCCGCCACACGAACCCTGCCCTGAGCGAGCCGAACACGCGCGCAAATCTCCCTCCACCACAAATACGCGTAGTCCAACCTTCACCCCTCAAACCCTGTCATTCTGAGCACAGCGAAGAATCTGCTTTTCTCGATCCAACCCCAAACTTTTGTCATTCCGGCGGGTTCTCGCGCCGGAATCTGCTTCTCGTTCATACCGGCAACAATCTCCATTTTCATCAACCACTTTTCGAAGTGTCATTCTGACCCTCGAGCGTAGCGAAGGGCAAGAATCCAGAAGCTCTAAGCGTCACCCACACTACCAAAGAGCTTCCGCCACACGAACCCTGCCCTGAGCGAGCCGAACACGTGCGCAAATCTCTCTTCACCACAAATGCTCGTACTCCAACCTTCACCCCTCAAACCCTGTCATTCTGAGCGCAGCGAAGAATCTGCTTTTCTCGATCCAACCCCAAACTTTTGTCATTCCGGCGGGTTCTTGCGCCGGAATCTGCTTCGCGCTCATACCGGCAACAACCTCTATCTTCATCAACCACTTTTCGAAGTGTCATTCTGAGCGAAGTCGGAGAATCCAGAAGGTCCAAGCGTCACCCACACCGCCAAAGAGTTCGCTCGCTATAGATTCTGTCTATGCACCTAGCTTCATCCGGCGTCATCTGCTTCAGCGTCTCAGCGAACGATGGCGACACTGAATCGGTTTCCTGCGATGCGGTAGCCAGTAGTCCTGCCCACATCTCTTGTAGCGTCTCGTCGTCCTCGATTGAGCTTGCATCAACAATGGGGGAACAGCAATCGTGTTGAGACAGCGTTCGCGGGAAAGCCAGCTTCGCGAAAAACTAGCTCTGTCCTTCGTAGCGTATTGAGCTATGGCCTGCGGCCTGCATCTGAAAAAGGAAGATGCGCCATGTGCGTCAAAAGTCAATTTTCATCACTGATACCCACTCTCGAAGGTATCAATCACAAACTCTGTAGCTCTGAGAATCTTGTCCATCTCGATGCCGATGTTGCCCCCCATAACGGTCGGGAGTTCTTCGATGGCTACTTCCATCGTAACCGCCGTTATCAGATTGATTTTACAGGGTATTTTGGGATTGATTCCCTCGATCATAAAACGCATAAATACCGTTTCACCTTCGAGAAAATTGCAGTCGAGAGCTTGGACATCGACGACCTTTCCTGGCGGAGTGATAGCGAATTGCCACTGCACATCTCTCGGTGCGGCCACAACAACATGCAAACGCCTATGCCTATCTTTTCGGGCACAGTCATGGAGTCGCAAAAGAGCTTCGTTGAGGTTGGAATATGTCGTGTTCGCCGTTTTAGCAGTGTTGTAAGGCTGGATCGTCTCGATCCAATCCCTCAGTACCTCAGGGAATGGCAGTCTGTTGACAGCGTTGGAATCGAATTTACTGACCGTAGTACAAATAGGAAACTCGACACGATCTTGATTGGAGGGTGGATTGATTCCTTCAGCGAGTGCGGATGCGGTGTATATCGCTCCGTCCAATGCGGCACGAAGCTGATAGAAGAACTCTCCCAACTCCAAAGCCAAGTCGTGATCGGGAATTGCCGCTGGCGTAGCCTTGACGACGCCACTCCTCCAATCGCCATCTACTTCAACGGACGTAGCGAAGGATTCTGGATGCAACAAGGATTCCCATTGTTCCTTAAAAGCTTTTCCATGCCCTACGGCCCTACGGATGCGACGACGACTGTCAGCAAATAATTCCGGCATCGCAACAGGCTATCATTTATTTATGAGAGGATTGCAGGCATGATAACCATTGTAGGTGGCATTATCTTGGCGGTCGTCGGACTATTCGCGCTCCCTGCCTATGCTCAGGTGAGTGAACAATCGTGGTGCGCCAAAAAGGTGCATGGAAATATCGAAGCGACTAAGCGAGATAGGCCAGAGATATATCGAACCATGAAGGATTACACCTTTGAATGGAGCCGGTCTGCTCAGGCTTGTGTGATGATCGTCCAGTATGCCGTACATCAAACGGGCAAGCCTAACATGGTGCAAATACTAGCTATAAACGCCGTGACGATGCAGAACATGGAAGGATACGACAATATTTATTTGGTTCCGGAAAATGACCGCCAAGCGCAAATGGATGCAGTCAACTTTCTTTTTAAACGCTGGTCGCGTTAGACCAACGCACCTTTACAGTCAGCCAAGTATGTTGTTACCTTCCAGAATCCCAGCTGCCAAGGCCTCATACATCCGCGTCGTTTGCGATGTGTGGGATATCGCCGCGCAGATGGCGACCGCTCCCGCCCGCTCTCCATGTGGCTTTATCACGCTAGGCGGCCACCGATCTGCTCAAGAATGCTGCGAAACACTCAGCAAATTCCCATCCGGATCCTTAAACCAGGCCACCTTTGCCCCCGTCGGCGTGCTCCAAATCCCCAGCGCATCCTGCGGCATCTGCTCATACCGCTCAAACGCCACGCCCCGCGCCAGCAGACCCTCCACCGCCGCCACAATATCCGGCACCTGCCAACCCAGCACCGTCCCAAACCCCGCAGGCAGCTTCTCCGCCATCACCAGCCGCAGCATAATACCGTTGGCGTCAAACTCCAGCGCAAACGGAGACTCTTCCGCCACCAGCCGCAGCCCCAGCACATCGCGATAGAACGCCTTCGCCCGCGCCACATCCACGATCGGAACAAACGCAATGATGTTGTATTCGTTCAGCCCCGCACTCTGCGCCATACCTCACCTCTCGTGCTGCCAGCTCTTGTAAACAAACTCCAGACTGTACCCATCCGGATCAAAAACATTCGCAGCATAATACCGCGGATCATAGTAGAGCCTCGCACCCGGAGCACCATTGTCCGTAGCCCCCGCGGCCATAGCGGCGGCATAAGCCGCATCCACCTCAGCCTCGCTATTTGCCACAAACCCGACATGCGCGGCGCGGCTATCCACCACACCCTCCCGCAGCCAGAAAAACACGCGCCCGCCTGCCCCGAAGCCCTTCAGGTCAGGATGCCCCGGCGGCCCATCCTTGCCGTCATAATCCACCCGTTTGGTAATGCCCAGCGGAGTCAAAGCCGCCGTATAGAATGCAATCGACCGCTCCACGTCCCTGACCGATAGAAAGATGTGATCCAGCATGGTGCATCTCCATTCCCGCAGCGCGCCAACCGTTACCTGCTGACCTGCTGACTGCTGACTCGCTGCCCCTTCTACTGTACCCTTCTCGTGGAGCCACCTATGCGCCTACCCATCCTCTGCACCCTCTGCGCCGCCGCCCTCTTCAGCGCCGCCACCCTGTCCGCCCAGAGCGCCCTTGATCCCCTCGCGCCCGCCAAACCCGCCGCCTCGCCGCTCACGCAGCCCGTACTGCCCGCAGGCACACTCTTCCTCTTCGACCTCGAGAAGAAATTCTCCGCCGCCACCCTCGAAGGCGGCGGCAGCGCCTTCGCCTCCTGGTTCGCAGAAGACGGCGTCGAGATCCAGAACAAGAAAGCCCCGCTCGTTGGCCGCGCCGCCATCGCCGCCATGGCCACCTGGAAACCCCAGGACTACAAACTCCAGTGGACGCCTCAGGGCGGAGCCATGCTCCCCAGCGGCGACGCCGGATACACCTGGGGCCACTACGAAGCCCGCACGGTCAACGCCTTCGGTGCCGAAGTCCTCACCACCGGCCGCTACATCTCTTTCTGGAAGAAACAATCCGACGGCTCATGGAAGGTCGCCCTCGACACCAGCAACGAGGAGCCCGAAGACTGCGGCTGCACCGTCCCCCCGCCCGGGACCTCGCCCGCCCCCAGTGCGCCCTCAAAACATCCCTGATGTATCCAGACGGTATCCAGGGAAAACCCACGGCATTCACCCCTGGAACCATGTAGGCTAGTCGGAATGGGCACTACAGCCACAACTCCTCAAATGCAGCAGATGCACCACGAAAAGCGCACCGCTGCTGCGGTTTCGCTGCTCGCGGCCCTGTTCATGTCTGCGCTGAAACTCGCCGCCGGCCTCCTCACCGGCTCCCTCGCCCTCCTCTCCGAAGCCGCCCACTCCGCCCTCGACCTCGTTGCCGCCGCCATCACCCTCTTTTCTGTGCAGGTCTCAGACCGCCCAGCCGACGAGAATCACAACTACGGCCACGGCAAGGTAGAAAGCCTCTCCGCCTTCATCGAGACGGTCCTCATGGTCACGCCATGTATATGGATCATCAAAGAGGCCATCCACCGCATCTTCCGGCACACTGCCTCGCTTGAGCTCAACCCCTGGGTCTTCGTCGTTCCCATCCTTGCCATCGCGGTCGATCTCTACCGCTCGCGCGCCCTGTTGCGCGTCGCCCGCCGCTACCACAGCGCCGCGCTGGAGGCGGACGCACTCAACTTCAGCACCGATATCTGGTCCTCCGTCGCTGTCCTCATCGGACTCATCAGCGCGTGGGCCGGTGCCCGCTGGCATCTTTCGTACCTGCAACTGGCCGATCCCATCGCCGCCCTCATCGTCTCCGCCGTCATCCTGCACGCCTGCTGGCAGCTCGCCCGCCAGACCGTCGATGCCCTGCTTGACGCTACTCCCAAGCAGACACGCCGCGACCTCGTGCGCGAGCTCAACCGTATTGACGGCGTTCACGACGTGGAGCGTGTACGCGTGCGCCACTCCGGCAGCGAAAACTTCGTGGACCTCACCA
>DASWOP010000290.1:0-2628 GCA_036404255.1 Acidobacteriaceae bacterium
CGACGGAACAGGGGCAACACATTACATGGCAAAGCGTCGTGGCAATCCAAACTGGGGCAAGCCGGAGCCCATCGGGCCGGTGGTTCCTACGGTTACATCCTTTGAACTGGTGGTCAAGGAGTTCAAGCTGACTCCCGACCAGTACATCCGCTCCACACGCCTGCGCGAATGGGCGCGACGTAACAAGAACTCCAAATATATTCCCGAGGCACTGCTTGAGGCCTGGGGCTTCGAGATCGAATCGACTCTGTAGCAAGCGAAGGCCGCCAACAGGCGGCCTTCAGCCTTGCAGCCGCAGTACCCCACCGTTACTTCCCCGTACCGTACTCTGACAAGTGCTTTTGCAGCGCCGGGTTATTCTGTAGATCAAAGACCATGCCATATTCCGATCAACATTTCGTGAAGGTTCCTGAAGCGCTGGATGAGATCCGCGCGGGCAGGATGATTATTGTCGTAGACGATGAGGACCGCGAGAACGAGGGAGATCTTACGCTGGCGGCGGAGTTTGTGACGCCGGAGGCTATCAACTTCATGGCCAGGTATGGCCGGGGGCTGATCTGCCTGGCGCTGACGGAAGAACGCGCGGACTATCTGCGGCTGGGACCAATGACGGCGGATAATACTTCGCGCTTCGGTACGGCGTTCACGGAGAGTATTGAGGCGCGCGAAGGCGTGACCACCGGCATCTCTGCGCAGGACCGGGCGCACACGATCCAGGTGGCGATCGATTCGAGCTCTACGGCTGCTGATCTGGCGCGGCCGGGGCATGTGTTTCCGCTGCGCGCGCGCAAGGGCGGCGTGCTGGTGCGTGCAGGGCAGACGGAGGCATCGGTTGATCTGGCGCGTATGGCGGGGCTGAAGTCCGCCGGGGTGATCTGCGAGATCATGAACGACGACGGCACCATGGCGCGTGTGCCGGACCTGGTGAAGTTCTGCTTGGAGCATGACCTGAAGATGCTGACCGTGGCGGAGCTGATCCGCTACCGGTTGCAGAACGAGCGGTACATTCATCGCGTGGCTGAGTCGGCGCTGATGACGCAGCATGGCGAGTTCCGCATGATTGCGTATGAGAGCGATGTGAACGGCGGCGAGTCGCATGTGGCGCTGGTGAAGGGCAAGATCGGCAGCGAGGAAGAGCAGAGCACGAATCCTGTGCTGGTGCGCGTCCATCAGCATTGCCTGGCGGGCGACGTTTTCGGCTCCGCGGGATGCGACTGCCGGACGCTTGTGGATCAGTCGCTGGCCATGATCGCAGCGGCGGGACGCGGAGCATTTGTGTATCTGCACAACGCATCGCCGGGGTTTGGGATTGACCGCACGACGACACCGCCTCAGTTGAGTTTGCATCGCGACAGCCAGGGCGTTGGTCTGCGGACGTTGCGGCAGGTAGGACTTGGCGGACAGATACTGAGCGACCTTGGCATCCGGCGGATCAGCTTGCTGACAAATACGCCGACGCATGTGCCTGCGCTGCAGGGCTTCGGCGTGGAGATTGTGGAGCGGCTGCCAATCCCGGTGGGCGAGAAGGTTCGCAGCTAGAGTTCATTCCAGCATCAACTAATGTCCAGCAGGCTGCCGTAGCCGCGTTCGCGCATGGTGCGCAGGAATTCTGCGTGGGTGGTGTACTGGATCGCCTGCAGACCGGCGGCGATGGCTCCCTGCACATTTTTTTCGCGGTCGTCGATGAAGAGAATGTTCGCGGCGGGGCGGCCAAGGCCATCTATGGCGTATTTGTAGATGGCGGCAGCCGGTTTGATGATCTTGTATTGGTGCGACCAGACGCAGTGGGTGAAGTCAGCAATCCAGGCATGTTTGGCGCGGAGGCCGGATTCCATGGCATCGCCGATGTTGGAGAGGATGCCGGTGCGCATGCCGCTCTGCTGCAACCGATGCGCCCATTCCACCATGGGTTCGTTCTGTCCACCCCAGACTTCGATGTCGGCGGCGCGCAGGACGGTGAGTTTATCGTCGTCGAGCGTGAATCCGAGCTCCTGAGAGAGGGTCTGCCAATAGGCTTCACTGGTCAGGCCGCCACGGTCGTACTCGTCGCGGTGCTGCCAGTAGCTGTGATGCAGGCTCTCTTCGCTCGCGCCGGTTAGGCTGCGGAGCGTGGCCCAGGCGGTGGGATCTGCGGGCAGGCTGAGGACCTGTCCGTAGTCAAAGAGGACGGCGCATACGTCTGGAGGCGTGATGGAAGGCATATTTGAATTGTAGGGTAGATGTGGTGTGCGCCATCCACAGGATGGAAAAGGTCAGGATGCCTGCGGCGGCAAGGATAACGAATTGCCGAGTACCATAGAGGTGTGGAATTCAGGTTTTCATCGCGAACGAAGTGGGAGTCTTCTGAGGATAGCTACGCGCTGGCGCTACAGGCGGCTCATGCGGCAGGGCGGAAGCTGATTGATTTGACGACTTCCAATCCGACGACGTGCGGGTTGAACTTCGACTCAGAAGAGACGGTTGAGCCGCTGAGCAATCCAGAGGCAATGACGTACGATCCTGATCCGCGCGGCATGGGATGTGCGCGGCAGGCAGTGGCGGCTTACTATGCCGACCATGGTGCGCCGGTAGATGCCGAGGAACTGGTAATGACCACCAGCACAAGCGAGGCGTACAGCTTTCTGTTCC
>DASWOP010000291.1:0-19182 GCA_036404255.1 Acidobacteriaceae bacterium
CATGGCCTGCAGCTGTCACAGTTTATCAGCGTGCCGCAGGACCCCAAACACAAAGGCGAATACTACCTGCGCATCGCCGTGCACGATGTAACCGGTGACCGCGTCGGTGCCATTGAGATTCCGGTCGCCGCCGTGCATGAAAAATAAGGAATTGTGTTTGGCAAACCCTGCGTAGTACTTCGTCCAACTCACTCGATATCTCCCCAGAGTGAGTCGTACGCGTACCAACAAAAATACTGAACAGAAACCACCAGGTCTCGGTTCGAGTTCTGCTCGCGGAACCATACACTCATCACTTCCAGTAACTCCCTCCAAATGCACTCTCTTTGAACTTCGCTACTCTGAAACGCAAGCCGAGTTTCTCGTTTCATAGAGTAACCCTCTAATTGGTTACAACATCCTCCCCTCCATGTAGTTCGAATATCCCTCTTCATAAATGAAATTTATTTGTGGATAACGTGAAATATGCTTTGACCCGATGAAGTTTTAAAGATAGAGTCCGGCTACTACGTAGTTATTCAGGCCCTGCGGGAGAGCTGGATAGCGCTCTGACCGCGACGGCCATCTGGGAGGGCTTTATGGCTTTAATCCTGCAACAAAATGGCTATTCAGGATGGTCAGGCGCGGTGGATAGCACTGTGGTCCTACAGGCTCGGGTGAAGGGCAACACTGAGCTAGTGGCGGTTCTATACAACGGGCAGACGATCACACCAACCGTAGTAACGGCAGATGCAGTTTGGTCTGTACAGTTCAAGATCGCCGCAGGCACACACCGAATCTTTTTTACTTTTGCGAGTGCATCGCCCAACGAAATCAACATTGTAGAAGTGGATGCAGCGGGGGGTGCAGCCGAACAGGAGATTGCAGGAGCGGCCCAGGCTGTTTCTCCGACATTTTCGCCGATGATCAAGGGGGTTTGATGATGACTCTACAATCCCGTCTGTTCGTTCCTGTCCTTCTACTTGCCGTTGCATCCTTCGCGCAGGCTCAGGATGCGAAACCAGTTCCCTGCCTACAGCGATTTACCAGCGATCATGACTATTGCGACGCGCTTAATGAGTATTACAACGCGGCACAAGCGCTGGCCGCGCTGGCTCCTGGCACACCGCAACCCCAGGACACCGTCGACAAGAAAAGCCGTAGCCTTGGGACACTTACGGACCCTGGCAACCGCTCGGGCTCATTCGTTTCAGTATTCGGCCCCACAATACAGGAGGCAGTAGATCAGCTTGGATCAGAAGCAGCCAAAAGTATGGCCGATGCGGCGCAGCTATGGGACCAGAACCGATTGGACCGCGACGGTAGCCCCTCCGCTAGCAGCGATGCAAGCCTGGATCTGGTGTCGCGCCCAGGGGTCTCTGAGTTTCTCTCGGCGGCCATCGGTGCGGGCGTGTTCTCACAGAACACTGCAGGCAATGTAGGAACAATCCACGTCAATGTGGGTGGCTTGAAGAGCTATCTGCAGACAGGAAGCGTCCTGGCTACAGAGCCCACGAGCGCAGATCTCATCGATCCAAAGAAGCCTGCGAATAGCAAGAACATGAAGAAGGGCCTGGGCTTCGACTTGCGTAACCTTGACCTGACTGTTTCGTTTGACATGAACAGCACTACAGATTCAGCCACGACAGTGACAACCGCTCCTGCGAATTCCACTACACCTGCTCTGCCGAGCGTCTTTCTACCATCCAGCAAGAGCCGCTGGTCAGGCATGACGGCACGGTATGCGGTAACGGCCCCATTCGATCCGAACTCGAAGGCGTTTCGCGCAGCATGGCTGAAGTCTTTTAATGCGCATAAGGATGCCTTGACCGGTTCAGGTGACGTATTGAACGCTGCGTTCGAGAAGATCCATGCGGGCGGCGAGACGAGTGCAGAAACGGCGCTGCAGACCCAGTATGGCGACATGTTCCAGGCTGACGCGGCCAAAAGTCGCCCTGATCTTCTGGCGCAACACTTCGAGGCATACTGTGAGGCCCTGCTGACCCTTTTACAGGCGGAGTACCCTGATTTTGCCAAAGATGTGAGTACCGCACGGCTCGCCTCCAGCGCTTATTCACAAATAGTCCATACAACCGTGACCGATGCAGCGAACGATGCCAATGGAGGTATTCCGTTCCTGGTGGAATACGACTTCAACCAGCCGCTGGACCAACCCCCCACACATACAGCGCGGTTCGTGCTGTCCAAACAGGCTGGCCTGGCACTCTATACCGCCAATGTTGCGGCGACGATCTATCATGGCGCTTTGCCTGCGGGCGCGGCGTATGGCCGGTTCCGTGACACGCAGGCCTCTTTTGAAGTGGCCCGTGGCTTCGGCCCGAATAATGCAGCGATCATTTCCGGAGCGATCTACTACCAATACCAAATGGATCCAACAGTGCTGAATATCGATGCAGGCAATCTTGCCCCAGGCACATCGATCACGCTGCCTTCAAATGCGCAGGTACTGCTGGGAACGGCGGGCAACACTGTGATCGGCCAGATCAAAACAACAATCAACCTGAAGTCAGGATTGAAGATCCCGCTGGCCTTCAAGTGGGCTAATCGAACGGAGCTGCTGGATTCGACAGATACCGTGGGACAGATCGGCATCACGTACGATTTTTCATCGTTCTCAAGTCTGCTGAAGAAGAGCAACTAGAGACCGGCTATCCTGCCGGTAGCTCGCATCAGTCCGGCTTCGCTGCGACCTCAAGAGCGCCTCGGTCCCAGTGTGCACAGTTTGCCGCGGCGTCGTACGTACTCTGCAAAAACTGTAGCAGCGCTTCATCGGGATCTGAGGACTGGCGCATAGCCTCATAGGGCAGCACGAACTCTCCCATCGCTGTATCGAAAGCCGCTTCTGTTGGCACGATTGCATACTGCGCATAGCCGGGCGGCTCCGGATAGGCATAGCTGTAGAAGAATGGCTCAATGCCGGGCGCCCCCGGCCAGAATCCGCAACTGCTCACCTCATGCGAATAGGCATCGCGCGTCACATGATCGGCCAGTCCGGGCATGCTTGGATGTTCAGGAGCAGTACGCCCGGAAAAACGCGTACACGCCAGATCGAGCGCTCCCCAGAAGAGATGGACAGGGCTCACCTTCCCGGTGAAGCGCGCGCGAAAGATGGTGAACACCCGCTCGGCCTGCAGCAGAACCTGCCAGAATCGCTGCGCATATTCAGGGTCATAATCCTTGTGCGTAACATCCTGCTCAAACGGAATCGGCTGTGCCACCTCAACCGGCACTGGCCAGATGCGCACCGGAGCACCGAACTCATCCAGCGCGGCCATCAGTTGCCGATAAAACGCAGCTACCGTCATCGGTTTCAGCGGAATACTTCTGCGCCCACCATCGCTGGTTTGCACCAGTAGAATATGCTCGACGAAATCAAAGTCGATCTGCAGTGTGCGATTGCCATACGGCATCGGCGCCGTGGTGATGCCGCGAACGGTTGGATACAGCGTCACGTTCCAGGTATGGTTGATCGCCGGCACAAGCCCGAGCCGGACTTTACCTACAATCTGCATCCAGAGCTGCAGCGTCGCGCATGTATCGGCCCACGCGCCCTGCGGCAGGGCCGGCCATACGTTGGAGAGACTTGTTGGTGTATCGCGTCGAGTCGGTGGCATGGCGCTCCTCGCAGCTTCATCATAACCGCAATATCTCTGAAACGCGGCCAGCCTCAGCCTACTTACAGATGGTTTGCAGAGACGCGGGAGCATGCGGACGCGCAGGCGGCTGCATTTGCCGTACCCACATGGCGCCTTCCAGGTTGTCCGGCCCAGGCGGCAATGCGAGATCTGTATCTTCGCGGTAGAACTCGTCCTTCTCCGCCTGGTTGAGTGTAATGAAAGTAAAGCCGCGGCTGCGGTACAGTTCCAGCAAACGCGGCAGCATGCGCGCGTCGAATGCGCCGATATGCATCAGCAGTACATACGGGATATCGCGTCCGTACAGTGTCTTTGACAGCCCGCGATAGTAGTCGATACTGCTGGCCGCAGCTGCCAGATAGCTGCTCTCAAGCTGAGTGATCGCAGCCGTATCGCCCTTGGCGCTGCAACGCGCATACGGCTCATTCCAGGCATAGTCCTCAAAGCTCATGGTAACGCCGGCAATCCGGTAGCCCTGCTGCAAAAGAAATGCTCTCACACCCGCGCGTTTCTCCTGCGTGT
This sequence comes from Acidobacteriaceae bacterium, assembly GCA_036404255.1. GTDB lineage: Bacteria > Acidobacteriota > Terriglobia > Terriglobales > Acidobacteriaceae > JARLFX01. The sequence continues at coordinate 4,158 of DASWOP010000291.1, forward strand.
CGCCCTCTGACAGATACGGAAAGCGCAACCAGCGCCAATCGTCCTTACCCATCGCCTTACGGAGCACGCTTTGATTCTGCAGCACATTGCTTTCAAACTCTTCCAGCGAGTTTTTATTCAGATCCATGTGCGACCAGCTATGGTCGCCAAGCGGATTGCCGGCGGCACGCCACGCATCCAGCACTTCAATAAGCTGAGGCTGTCTTTGGAGATGGACTCCGTTCACAAATCCATACACCGGAGGCATATTCGCAGCCTTCAGCGTCTGCAGCACACTAGCGGCCACCTGCATGCGTGTCTCCCCTGAAGGCAGCGCACTATGCACCGGCAGATCATCGAACGTAATCGCAACTTGCTGCGCACGAGCCATTACAGGCAACAGAACCCCAGCAACAAGTGCAAGCACCAGCCGGCTGGAAATAACTCGAGTCTTCTTCATTGATATTTTCCTCACTCCACTATTTCACGTGCAGCAGTGAAAGAACGAATGGAGAGAGATGCATCCGCAAAGAACCCGGCCCCACCGCTACAGCGTAACGGCAGAGCATCTATTGTTGTCCAAAGGGTTCTTGAATTGACTCGACCCTATTTTTCCTGCTCTTTAATCTGTTGTGACAGATACCGCTCGTAGCCCAGCTCTTTGATCTGGTGGAGTTGGGCTTCGAGCCAATCCACATGGCCTTCTTCGTCATGGAGCATCTTCGCGAAGAGATCTCGGGACGCGTTATCCCCCGCTTCCTGGCAGATCACAATGGCCTTGTTGTAAGCGGCCACCGCTCCAGTCTCCAACTGAAGCTGGCTCTCCAGTTGCTGCTTCACGTTCTGCCCTACCTCGAGCTTCATCGGCTCAGTCAGGTTCGGCGTAGCGTCAAGAAACAGAATGCGCTCAATCAGACCTTCGGCATGCAGCATCTCGTCAATCGATTGCTTTTTGACTAACTTGCTGAGGCGGCTGTACTTCCAGTTTTCCAGCATCTCTGCGTGGAGAAAGTATTGGTTGATCGCCAGCAGTTCATCTCGCAAGGCGGCATTCAGTTCAGCGATGACCTTAGGATTACCCTTCATATGTTCTGATAGTAGTAAGCCTAAATCTCTCCGTCAAGAAGTAAATCCACACTCAGCATGGCCTCGTGGATGCCTGTCTCCAGCCGCCGGCCGCATGCGAACCGGCCCGTACAGTAATCTAATGGCACTGTGATTATTAACCTCGCCCGCCGCGCGCACAACCACAACTGGGAACTCGATCCCATCACTCGTTCCCTGCTCGATACCGACTTCTACAAGCTGCTCATGCTGCAGTTTATCTGGAAACACTTCCGCACGACGCGCGCCTCCTTCTCTCTGGTCAACCGCTCGCCGCACATGCGCCTGGCCGAGATGATCGATGTCGAGCAACTCCGCGAGCAACTCGAGCAAACCAAGCGTCTCAAGTTCCGCAGATCCGAACTGATCTGGCTCGCCGGCAACACCTTCTTCGGCCGCCGTGGCATCTTTGAGCCTGACTTCCTCGAATGGCTGGAGAACGGCTTTCAGCTCTCCGAATTCGACCTCTCCGTGCACGATGGCCAGTTCTCCCTCACCTTTCGCGGCCCGTGGATCGACACCACCATGTGGGAGATCTACGCGCTCTCCATCCTCAGCGAACTCAAGACGCGCCAGGCCCTGCGCAACCTCACCGAATTCGAACTGGACATTCTCTACGCGCGCGCCAAGACCAAGCTCTGGGGCAAGATGGATCAGCTTCGCGATGTGCCCAAACTACGCGTCAGCGACTTCGGCACCCGTCGTCGCCACAGCTTTCTCTGGCAGGAGTACGTCGTGAAAGCGATGAGCGATGTGTTGGGCCCTACTTTCAGCGGCACCTCCAACTGCTACCTCGCCTACAAGCACGATCTCGAAGCCATCGGCACCAACGCGCACGAACTACCCATGGCGCTGGCCGCAATGGCCACAACCGACGAAGAGTTGAAGTCGTCTCAGTACCGCCTGCTCGATCTCTGGCAGCAGACCTACCAGGGCGAACTCCTCATCCTGCTGCCAGACACCTACGGCACCACGCAGTTTCTCCGCGATGCACCTGCATGGGTAGCAGACTGGACCGGCCAGCGCGTCGACAGCAAAGACCCTTACGTTGCGGGCGATGAGTACATCGCATGGCTGCGGCAGCGCGGCCACGATCCCCGTCAGAAGCTGCTCATCGCCTCCGACTCACTCGACGTGGAGAACATTCTCGGCCTGCATGCATACTTTGCCGGCAAACCCCTCAACGGTTCCAAGCCCGCGGACTTCCACCGCGCCAGCGACTTCCTCGACGAGAACAAGTGGACGCCCGAGCGCCGCATCCGCTTCAGCGCCGGGTGGGGCACATTGCTCACCAATGACTTCCGCAACTGTAATCCGAAGCAGGGTCTCAGCTTCGATCCCGTCAGTCTCGTCTGCAAACTGAACGAAGCGGATGGTCACGCAGCCGTCAAACTCTCTGACAACTACAGCAAGGCCCTCGGAGCACCGGACGACGTCGCTCGCTACCGCCGTGTCTTCGGCACAGAAGGCATGACGAACGTGCCGCAGATCGTCTAGCGCAAATTTTCTATTAGAGCTATCCCTTTTATTTGTCATTCCGAAGCGCAGCGCGCGGAATCTGCTTTTAAGTGGCGCCACAACCATTCCATCCATAGCAAGAATGCTCTAACGTTTCCCGCCTAGTTAAAGCCCAGCACCGGATGCGGCGTGTAGGGCTCTTCCAGCGCTGCGATCTCCTCCGCCGTCAGCTTCACCGTGAGCGCCGCGACTGCATCCTGCAGATGCTGCGGCTTGCTTGCCCCCACAATAGGCGCGGTCACACCCGGTCGGTTCAGCAGCCACGCCAGCGCAAGCTGTGCGCGCGGAATCCCCTGCCGCTCCGCAACCTCGCCCAGGCGATCCACCACTTTGTGATCCGAATCTTCCGTGTGCGAGTACAGCGTATTGCCAAAGTTGTCGCTCTGCGTGCGCTTCGTCTGCTCGCTCTGCCACGGACGCGTCAAGCGCCCACGGGCCAGCGGGCTCCACGGAATCACCCCGATGCCCTCCTCGCGGCACAGCGGCAGCATCTCGCGCTCTTCTTCGCGATAGAGCAGGTTGTAGTGCGGCTGCATGGAGACGAAGCGCGTCCAGCCGTTCAGGTCCGCCAGGTACAGCGCCTTGGCGAACTGCCACGAATACATAGAAGACGCCCCGATGTAGCGAACCTTCCCCGCCTTCACCACATCGTGCAGCGCCTCCAGCGTCTCTTCGATCGGCGTCTCGTAGTCCCAGCGGTGAATCTGGTACAGATCGATGTAATCCGTCTGCAGGCGGCGCAGGCTCTCATCCAGCTCGTGCAGGATGGCCTTGCGCGAGAGCCCCTTTCCATTGGGTTCATCGCGCATTACGCCCTGCACCTTAGTGGCGATAACCACAGCCTCCCGGCGTGTGTTGGCCTTCAGAAAGCGTCCCAGCACCTCTTCGCTGGCGCCGCTGGAATAAACGTTCGCCGTATCGAAGAAATTGATTCCAAGATCAAGCGCCTGCCGCAGAAACGGCTGGCTCTCCTGCTCGTTCAACGCCCATGCATGACGTCCCGGCATGTTCACCGCTGCAGTGGGATCGCCATAGGTCATGCAGCCGAGGCAGATGCGCGAAACTTTAAGGCCGGTCTTACCGAGATTCGTATAGTCCATTACTGCTCCTTATGGAAACGGAGAGATCCATGCCATTGTGGCGAGGGGTGAGCGCTTCCTTCTTCATAAGAGTGAACCGCCGGTGCAAACGATGCAAGCTGCACACAGTTTCTCTACGGCGCGCACTCTGGGTATGATGAAAACGGGGGTGGCTATGCTGTTAATCACTGGAGCCTCAGGCCGTGTCGCACGGCGCACCGCAACTTTGCTGCAGCAGCAGGGTGTTCCCCTGCGCCTGATGACGCGCAGCACTGACCGCGTTCCGCCGTTGCCGGGTACGCAGGTAATGCACGCCGACTTCTCCATGCCGGAGACGCTGGACGCTGCCTTCGCCGGCATCTCCACGGCTCTCATCGTCTCGGGCTCCGGCAAACCCGGCCAGCGCTCGCAGCTGCACCACAACGCCTTTGAAGCCGCCGCCCGCGCCCACGTACAGCACATCGTCTATCTCTCGCTGCAGGGCGCCTCGCCGCAGTCAAAGTATCCCTACTCGCGCGACCACTACGCCAGCGAGCAGTATCTTGCAGCAACCGGCGTTCCCTTCACCGTGCTGCGCAATGGGTTCTACCTCGACATGTTCCTGGAAAAGTTTGACGAGACCGGCACCATGCGCGGCCCCGCCGCCGACGGCAGCGGAGCCTTCATCTCCCGCGAAGACGCCGCCCGCACCGCAGCCGCCGTACTCATCAACCCACCCGGCGGCCTACACGATGTCACTGGCCCGCAAGTGTTATCGCTTACGGAGATCACTCGCCGTCTCTCAGCCCTCACTGGCCGCGAGCTGCGCTATGAGCCAGAGTCTGTAGCATCCGCCCGCCAGCGCCTGAGCCAGCAGAAGAAGGAACCTTGGCGCGTCGATCTCTCCGTCGAATGGTTTGAAGCCATCGCCGCGGGTGAACTGTCGCACACCAGTGATGCCGTTCTCCGCTACACCGGTAAGCCGCCGCTCACTCTCGAGCAATACTTTGCCGAATTCCCCGCTCTGCTGCAGCCACTCAAATTCAAAGCGTCCTGACGCAGCTATCGCTCCGCAGCAAGCTCGCCTTCGTAAAGCGCCATCGTCTCATCGTTGAAGCAGACAAACTGCACCGCCTCCACCCCGCTGCCGCTCACATGGTCACGCACCGTCTTGACCGCGATCTTCACCGCTCGGTCTGACGGAAATCCATATACTCCCGTGCTGATCGCCGGAAACGCAATCGACTTCACCTCATGCTCGCGCGCGAGTTCCAGGCAGCGGCGATAGCACGATGCAAGCAGCTCGTCTTCTTTGTGTCCACCGCCGCGCCACACCGGTCCCACCGTGTGAAAGACCCACTTCGACGGCAGATGAAAACCGTGCGTAGCCTTGGCATCGCCCGTCTCGCAGCCATGCAACTTGCGGCATGCCTCCAGCAGCTCCGGCCCCGCCGCGCGATGGATCGCTCCATCCACGCCGCCCCCGCCCAGCAGCGAAGTATTCGCCGCATTCACGATAGCGTCTACGTCCAACCGTGTGATATCGCCACGAACAGCAATCAGTCCTGCCACGTCCGCCTCCACCCTTGCGTTAGAGCATCTACGTTACAAGTGTTAAGATCAGTTGGCGAACTAAACCAACCCATACTGTTTGGATTAAGCCCCCGGCTTCAGCCGGGGGGAGTGGGGCTTCAGCCCCACGGAAGCGAGCCTAAGAAAAGTGAGGGGCTTTAGCCCCGGAAGTCACTTTTCTATTCCCCCGTGCTGTCACCCCTCCAAAACGGAAACGCGTTAGCTGGGATCAGTCGGCTGGTAAAACTCGCTCCGCTTGCGGCTATAGAAGAAATAAATCACCAGCCCAATCGCCAGCCAGATAAAGAAGCGCAGCCACGTGCCAATCGGCAGACCGGCCATCAGCACCAGGCAGCAGATCACGCTCAGCACCGGAATAACCGGCCCAAACGGCACGCGGAATCCCCTCCGTCTACCCGGATCGCGGTAGCGCAGCACGATCACGCCGACAGACACCAGCACAAACGCGAAGAGCGTCCCGATGTTCGATAGCTCTGCCAGCAGGCCGATATCAAATAAGCCCGCCGGAATTGCCACCACGAGACCGGCAACCCACGTCGCCACCACCGGAGTACGAAACCGCGGATGCACCTTGCTGAAGCAGTCCGGCAGCAGCCGGTCGCGCGACATCGCAAACCATACCCGCGCCTGCCCAAGCTGGAAGACCAGAATCGACGAGATCATCCCCAGCAGCGCGCCCAGCAGCACTACCAGCCGTACCCAGTGCAGGCGCACGCCGCCCGGCCCCAGTGAAAGCTTCTTCAGCGCGTTCACCACCGGCGCCGCATCGCCCATCATGGAGTTCCACGGCACAATACCCGTGAGCACCACGGCCACGCCCACATACAAAATCGTGCAGATAATCAGCGTCGCGATAATGCCGATCGGCACATCGCGCTGCGGATTCTTGCACTCCTCCGAAGCCGTAGAGACCGAATCAAATCCAATGTAGGTGAAGAAAATAATGGACCCACCAGCCAGCACGCCAGACATTCCATTGGGTGCGAACGGATGATAGTTGCCGGGGTGGATGAAGCTCAGGCCAAAGAAGATGAAGGTCAGAATGGCGATGATCTTCAGCAGCACCATCCCGTTGTTCACTTCAATTGATTCGCGGATGCCGCGCACCAGCAGAATCGTAAGCAGCATCACCACGATGAACGCCGGAACATTAAATCCGAGGTGCCAACCCGGCATGTAGACGTCGTGCCCCTGCAGGTCCTGCATCCCCAGCGGTAGATACGCTGGGGAGATCCACGTCGGTCGAAAGTGCAGCCCGAGCCAGTCCATCAGGTCTACCAGATGCGCGGCAAACCCCACGCTGACTGACATATTGCTGAACGCGTACTCCAGGATCAGGTCCCAGCCGATGATCCACGCGATCAGTTCGCCCAGCGTGGCATACGCATACGTATAAGCCGACCCGGCAATCGGAATCATCGATGCGAGTTCCGCATAACAAAGCCCCGTCAGCGCACACACCAGCGCGACCAGCAGCATCGAAAGCGCCAGCGCAGGCCCTGCGCCCGGCCGTCCAGCCAGCGCGGAGTGATGCAGCACATAATCCAGTACCGGCGTCCGCAGAACCGAGGGGATGGCGCTCATGTCACCGGCAATAGCCGTGCCAATAACCGTGAAGATGCCGGAACCAATAACCGCGCCGATGCCCAGCGCCGTAATGGATACCGGACCCAGCGTCTTTCGCAGCGCATGCTCTGGGCGTTCGGAGTCGCTTATGAGCTTATTGATGGATTTGGTAGCAAAGATTTGCCTGCCCAGAGTACTTTCTCCCAGCGCTGCAAGAGCATGCCGCAATCAGCGCCCGCCACAGCCCACATTATTAAAATAACGTAAATACCTTCACTACAAATTTATCAGCCTGCGCACTTCAGCCCCGTGCTTTGCCCTCAAGGCCTTCCACAACCTCGTGAATCCGTTCCGCTGCCCAGCGAATATCTTCCTTTTCAATAATCAGCGGCGGCGCCAGCCGGATGATGTTGGTGTGGGTCTCCTTGCACAGAATGCCCGCCTTCTTCAGCGCCTCGCAGAAGGGCCGCGCCGGCTCATTCAGCTCAATCGCAATCCACAGCCCGATCCCGCGCACCGTGTGAATCGCCGGGCTCTCAATCGCGCGCAGCAGCTCCAGAAAGTACGGCCCCAGCTCGGCAGAGCGTTCGCTCAGCCTCTCATCCACGATCACGCCCAGCGCAGCCCGGCCAATGGCGCACGCCAGCGGACTGCCGCCGAAGGTACTCCCATGGTCTCCCGGCTGAAAGAGGCTCAGCACCTCGCGCGAAGCCAGCACGGCAGAGATGGGATAGAAGCCGCCCGAAAGCGCCTTGCCCACCATCACCACATCCGGACGGATGTCCTCGTGCTCAAACGCAAACAGCTTGCCCGTGCGTCCCAGCCCGGATTGAATCTCATCCAGCATCAGCAGCACGTTATTCGCCTTACAGATCGCAGCAACTTCGCGCAGATAGCCCACCGGCGGAATCATCACGCCAGCCTCACCCTGCACCGGCTCCACCAGAAATCCGCAGGTATTCGGCGTGATCGCCTCGCGCAGCGCCGCAGCATCGCCAAATGGAATCACCCGGAACCCGGCAGGAAACGGCCCAAAATCGCGCTTGTACTGGTCGTCCGTCGAAAAACTGACAATGGCAATCGTGCGCCCATGGAAATTGTTGGCGCACACAATAATCTCCGCCTTGTCCTGCGGAATGCCTTTCACCAGGCAGCCCCACTTGCGTGCGGCCTTCAGCGCCGTCTCCACGGCCTCTGCGCCAGAGTTCATCGGCAGCGCCATATCGAACCCCGTAATGCGGTGCAGGTCCTCGTAGAAGAGCGGCAACTGCACATTGCGGAATGCGCGCGATGTAAGCGTCAGCTTCCGCGCCTGCTCGATCATGGCATTCAGAATCTTCGGGTGGCAGTGTCCCTGGTTCAGCGCCGAATACGCGGAAAGGCAGTCCAGGTACCGCTTTCCGTCCGTGTCATAGACCCAGATTCCCTCGCCACGCTCAATCACTACATCCAAAGGATGGTAGTTGTGGGCACCATACTCCTGCTCCAACTCGATATAGTCCGCAGTCAGCACTTTCCCTCACAAATCTTTGCTTTGCATCAAGTGTAGCGCGGTGCACGCCTGCTTCGCCATCCGCAGCACGAGACAGTACTGTCCCGTTTTGTTTTTGGATGGCCAATCCTCCTGCTATTTTGTTTTTGATGGGTCAATCATCTCGCTGTTTGGGGAATGGTGAATCATCCGCTGTTGTTCGAGCTCGAATCGTCTTGCTTTTCGGATTAAGCCCCCGGCTTCAGCCGGGGGGAGTGGGGCTTCAGCCCCACGGAAATAGCCCCCAAAAAAGAAGGGGCTTTAGCCCCGGAGCCTCTCGCACTCCCGCCAATGAAGAACCCACAGCGAGACCACCCATCTGTAATTGCGAGAGCAAATGCATTATCATGGAAAGAAATGCTCCTCATCAGCTCCACCGCCGCAGTCTTTGCCGTGCAGGCGTCTGCCGTCAGCGCCGCGTGGCTGCTGCGCCGCAAAGAAGCCGCCCTCCGCCGCCAGCTTCCATTCATCGTCAGCCTGGCCGTCGGCGTTCTCCTCGCCACCGCCCTCCTGCACCTTCTGCCGGAAGCCGTCGCCACCCTCGGCAACGGCACGCGCACCTGGGCGCTTCTCGGCGGCACCATGCTTGCCCTCTTCAGCCTCGAACGCATCTTCTTCGCCATCACCGGCAACCCCGCGGAGCCCGAGTTGGAGCCCGCGCACGGCCACGAACATCATCACCATGGCGGCCACAGCACTCGCCCCATGAGCCTGGTCCTGGCCAGCATGCTCCACAGCTTTGTGGATGGAGCCGCCGTCGGCGTAGCCTTCCTCGCCAGTCCACGTATCGGCTGGATCACCGCCCTGGCCATCGCCCTGCACGAGATCCCCCACCGCATGGGCGACTTCGCCGTTCTCGTCCACCTCCATATGCCCCCCGCCCGCGCTCTCCGCATGGCCGCGCTGGCCGGAGTCCCTTCATTCGTCGGCCTCGCCGCCGTCCTCTACGCCGGAACCATGCGCACGCAGAACATCGCCCTGCTGCTCCCCGTCAGCGCAGGCAGCTTCCTCTACATCGCCACCGCGAATCTCCTTCCCGAGCTCCAGGAAGAGTGCCGCTGGCCACGCGTCGTCCTGCAGATTCTCTGCCTGATCGTTGGTGTTGCCCTGGTCATGCTCGCCGGCGGCGTCGCCCAGAGCTAGCCCACGCCACCTACTTCATCCAGCCGATACTCTGCGTGCCCAGCCACAGAAGTGGGTGCCCCGGGTCTCGCTTTTGAGACCCGGGTTTTCACCGCAGCACAAATCTGGGTGCCCCATCCTCACGACAGGTTCATCGTCGTTAGGGTGGGCATCGCGCGTGTAGCGCGACCGCTCCCGCCCATTTCTCCCCTGTCATCCATTTTCACTCTGTCATTCTGAGCGCAGCGAAGAATCTGCTTCTCGCACGATTCCCACCCAGGCAAACGCCATCGACTCGCGCAACGAATCTCCAGCCCCTACTTACTGCACTCCGCACAAGTCCCATACACAAAAAACTCATGCCCTGTGTACTTGAACCCCCGTGGCAGCTTCGGCCGGACCGGCATAGCGCACCCGACCAGCTCATGCGTAGCCCCGCAGACCATGCACTGAAAGTGATGGTGATGCTCCTTCCCCGCCACCTCATACCGCGTGGACGCGCCCGGAATCTGCACCGGCGTCAGCCACCGCGACTCCAGCAGCGCCGCAATATTCCGGTAGATGGTCGCAATGCTCACGCCGTCCACCTGCTTCTGCGCCAGCAGCAGCGCCTCTTCCGGCGAAAGCGGGCGGTCAGCCTGCGTGAACGCTTCGCGGATCGCGTTCTTCTGCCGCGTATTACGAGTCTGCACAGTCAATCGTCTATAGCTCCAGAGGGTACGCTGCTGATTGTATAGCTGCGCCAGCGGACTCTGCCCATATAATCTCCAACCAGAGCCCATCCATCCGCAACCAGGAGCAGACACATTGGCGAATATCTACGATGTCGCGCGCAAGGCCGGTGTATCCGTCGCAACCGTCTCCGCCGTGGTCAACAAGAGCTCCTACGTCAGCCCAAAGCTCGAAGAGCGCGTCCAGCTCGCCATCGATGAGTTGAAGTACACGCCAAACCTCCTCGCCCGCAGCATGGCCCGCCAGAAGACGCTCACCCTCGGCGTCCTCATCCCCGATGTAGCCAACCCCTTTTACCCCGAGATCGTGCGCGGCATCGAAGACTCCGCCAACGAGGCTGGCTACACCATCCTTCTCGGCAGTTCAGACAACCAGCTCGCAAAAGAGGAAGTCTACCTCCGTCTCTTCCTCTCCAAGCGCGTCGACGGAATCCTCCTCATCAAAGCCCCCGGCGACCTGCCGCCCGACCTGATGACCACCCTGCGCGAAGGCAAGCCGCCCATCGTTCTGGTCGATCGCGAATACCCTGCCCTGCGTGCCGACACTGTAGTGGCCGACGACTTTGGCGGCGGATTTGCCGCGACGAAGCATCTGCTCAAGCTCGGCCACACCCGCATCGGTCTGGTACGCGGCATCGCCGGCGCCAGCACCACAGACGGCCGCCTCCGCGGATACCAGGATGCCCTGCGCCGCCATCGCATCCCGCAGGACGCCGCCCTCATCGTGGAAGGCGACTACGGAATCGACTCCGGTTACGCCGCCGGTCTCCATCTCCTCGCGCAGAAGCCCACCGCCGTCGTGGTGACGAACTACCTGATGACCATCGGCTTCTTGAAGGCAGCGCATGAGCTTGGGCTGGAATGCCCTCGCGATATCTCCATCGTCAGCTACGACGACTTCGAGTGGAACGACGTCTTCCCACCCCGCCTGACCTCCATCGTTCAGCCAAAGTACGCCATCGGCCACACCAGCGCCGAGCTTCTTCTGGCCCGCATCGCCGGCAAGCACAAGCGGCCCAGGTCCGAGGTCCTGCCCAACGGAATGAAGGAGCGCAGCTCCACCACCCCGCTGCAGGAAATCCCCGCCTCAGGAAAAAAGAAGCACTGAACCAGCCCAAATCTGGGCGCGACGCGCAGGAACCACCACGGAAGCGGGTGCCCCGGGTCTCGCTTCTGAGACCCGGGCTCATCCCAGCCACAACTCCGAGTGCCGCGGCAGGACTCCCCACACCGCACGAGGCCCTATTCCCTAATCCCTGTTCCCTGTTCCCTGTTTTCTGGCCATAGCCACGCCGCCCCACGCACCCCACTGGAGTCGCCATGCTTCGCCTGTAGCACCGGCGTATGGCAGCTTCTGCCAAAGACATACCGCGGCATCAGCGCAGGCACATTGGCATAGATCCGCTGCACCTTTGACATCCCCCCGCCAAGTACAATCACATCCGGATCTAGCACATTCACCAGCGAAGCCAGCGACCGCGCCAGTCTGTTTTCATAGCGCTCCATCGCAGCCACTGCCGCAGGCTCGCCCCGCTCGGAAGCAGCCACAATCGCCTCGCCGTTCATCGCTGTACCCGTCACGCGTTCGTACTCCTGCGCAAATCCCGTCCCCGAGATCCAGTTCTCAATGCAACCATGATGCCCGCAGTAGCAAGCTGGTCCCGGATACTCCACCGCGCTCTGCCACGGCAGCGGATTATGCCCCCACTCGCCACCCACACCATTTGGTCCCTCGTGGACACGCCCGCCAACAGCAACACCGCCACCGCAGCCCGTTCCGATGATCACGCCAAAGACAATATGCTTCCCCGCCGCCGCGCCGTCAGACGCCTCGGAAACGGCAAAGCAGTTCGCATCGTTCGCACAACGCACCGTCCGCGCCATCGCAGCCGAAAGATCGCGATCAAATGCCTGGCCATTCAGCCATGTAGAGTTTGCATTCTTCACCAGCCCGGTCTCGCGCGCAATCGTCCCCGGAATCCCGACGCCCACAGTTGCCCGCGAATCCAGCTCCTGCTCCAGCCGCGCCACCAGTCCCGCCACCGCGCCTACCGTGCCGTCATAGTCGCCTCGCGGTGTGGGCACGCGGTAGCGAAGCAACTCCGCTCCCTCGGCAGTAATGGCAAGCGCCTCAATCTTCGTTCCACCAACATCCACCCCAATGCGTAGCCCAGCGTTCTTCATCGTGCCTTTCATGTGTGCAACAGTTGCGGCAACACCGCCTCCGCCGTGATGCGGCCAGAAGCCAGTGCCCCTTGAATAGAAGCGGTCGAACAATAATCTCCCGCAAGAAAAATCCCCGGCCCAATGCCGCGCGGACGTGGTGCAGCCTCCACATACATCTGCTGCGGCAGCGCCTCTTCAATGAAGTAAGCACCCAGCAGCCGCCAGCGGGCCACTACTTCCGCGCCAAACCAGTGTGCCATATGTTCCTGCACATCATCTTCCAGCCGGATGCGGTGTGTCTCCGCCAGCGGTGCATCGCCCACCACGCACGCGGCAATCAGGTGCGCACCCGGCGGCGCGTACGATGGCGCAATATTCGAGACGATGCAGGCATTGTTCACCGGCCCCGCACCCCGCCCCTCGCCATTCAGCCACAGCATCTTTTCCGTAGAAGGCGCATGTTCCGCCGCATAGTAGAACGTTGTTGTGCGGTTCCAACGCGCCGCCGGGCTGCTGTCTTCGATCGCCAGTCGCCCGGTAGAAGCAGCCACAATGCTGCGCGCGGCAGATGCAGCCGTAGCAATCACCAGCGCCCGTCCCTCCACCGCCTGAGCGTCCGCCAGCACTACGCGCACACCCGCCGCGCGGCCATCCACCTTCAGCGGCTCATAGCGGATCACGGTCGCATTCAGCCGCAGTGCATCCGCAGGCAGCGTCTCCGCCAGTTGCCGCGGAATCGCCTCCATCCCTTCCTTCGGCAGCACCGATTCGCCCTCGGAGAACATGCGGAAGAGAAACTCAAACCATCGGCTGGAACTCGCCAGTTCATTCTCCAGAAAGACGCCACTGAAAAATGGCCGGAAGAATCGCTCAATCGCCGCACTGCTAAACCCAAACTCCCGCAGATGGCTCAGCGTGTCCGTCTCCGGCCGCTCCAGCAGCTCCATCGCGCTGCCCTGGCATACGCTCGTGCGCAGGCGCGAGATGCGCAGTTTGTCGGCCATCGGCAACAGCGAATCAAACAGCGTTTTCAAAGCTTTGGATGGAACCCGCCACGGATCGGTAACAGTATGAAAGCGGTTCCCATGCCAGATAGCGGCCCCGGGCGCAAAGCTCTCCACATGCAGCGCATCGATCTGGATCTGCAGCTGCACCTCGGGATAAGCCGTCAGCAGAATCTGGAAACCGCGGTCCAGCCGGAACCCCTCTTCCACGTCCGTGCGCACACGTCCGCCAACCCCGTCAGAGGCCTCAATCACCTCTACACTGACGCCCTGCGCCAGCAGATGACGGGCACAACTCAACCCGGCCAATCCCGCTCCAACAATGATGACGTCCGCCATTGTGCCTGTTCTCCGCGCGAAATGGCTCCGCTAGCCGCAGTATAGCGGAGGCCGAAGCGACCCAGACCGCGTTATCCTATGTGCGGGTTGTGCGCTGTTTCTCTTTAGGGATCAAGTCCGGTTGTTTTAAGATGTAAGCCCCGGTTCTTTTTGGGATTAGCCACAGCTTCTTTTTAGAGGATTAAGTCCATAGCTCGTTTTTAGGGATTAAGCCACAGCTTGTTTTAGGGATATAAGCTCATAGCTTGTTTTAGGGACATAAGTCCATAGCTCGTTTTCGGGACATAAGCCCATAGCTCGTTTTTAGGGATTAAGCCCATAGCTTGTTTTAGGGATATTAAGCTCATAGCTTGTTTTATGGATATTAAGCTCATAGCTTGTTTTATGGATTAAGCCACAGCTTGTTTTAGGGATATAAGTCCATAGCTCGTTTTTAGGGATTAAGCCCCCGGCTTCAGCCGGGGGAGTGCAGGCTTTAGCCTGCACGGTACGCTGCATGGATGAAAGAGGGGCTTTAGCCCCGGATACAGGACACGACCCAATCTGCAACCAGACACCCGAGGTGCACTATGCCAAGAATCCAGCGTCTCACCCGCAACCAGGTCTCCGAAGCATCCGGCGCAATCTACGACCGCTACCTCCGCGAACGCGGCAACGTACCCAACTTCTTCCGCACCATGGCCAACCGCCCCGAAATCTTCGAGACCATGATCGCCCACTTTGAAGCGATCCTCACCACCGGCACCCTGACCACCAAACTCAAAGAGTTGGTCATCGTCCGCACCTCGCAACTGAACCACTGCGAATACTGCCTGGACTCGCACACCAAACTAGCCCGCAAGCTCGGCTGGAGCGCCGACCAGATCACCGCCCTCAGCGACCCGGAGAACAGCGAGCTCTTCACCCCAGCCGAAAAAGCCGCCCTCCACCTCGCCGAAAAGATGACCCTCGACTCCAACCACTACACCGACGCAGAGTTCGCCACCCTCCGCACCTTCTACTCCGAAGGCGAGATCATCGAGCTGATGACGTCCATCGGCATCTTCAACTACTTCAATCGCTTTAACAACGTCCTCAGGATGGAACCCACCAGGCCCCTGACCGCCGAAGAAATTGCCACCGGCGGCTTCGCCCTGCGAACGTAGATCCCTTCCAATTTGTCATGCTGAGTGCCGCGAAGAATCTCAAATGCCAGTCGTGCCACAGCAGCGGGTGCCCCAGGTCTCGCTTCTGAGACCTGGGATGCAGGTGCTCGTACTACCCCAGGTCTCATCGGAGACCCAACGCGGGTGGCCTATCCGTTGCAGCTTCATC
>DASWOP010000292.1:0-6679 GCA_036404255.1 Acidobacteriaceae bacterium
CACCTCCGTTAAGAACCAGGGCGGCGAACTGAAACTCGTCAACCTCACCAAGAAGATCGAAGACCTGATGCAGATCACCAAGCTCGTCACCGTCTTCGACATCTACGACGACGAAGCCAAAGCCATCGCCGCCTTCTAACCCTCGCTTCAATCGCAGACCAGAAAGGCCGTCGCATAAGCGACGGCCTTTCTCTTTCTATTTATCATCCCCACCAAATTTTGTCTCCCTCCAAATTTTGTCATCCCGTAGCGTAGCGGAGGAATCTGCTTCTTCTTTTGCTTTTGTTGTTGCTTTTTGCCTTGTCATTCTGAGCGCAGCGAAGAATCCAGACGAACCTGCGCGCAGCCCATACCGCATCAAGCTTCCGCTGCACGAACCGTTTTGCCTCTGCCCTTCCTCACGCAGTGCAACGAAAAATCTCAACTGCCAAATCCCCACAAATCCGCACCTGGCTCACACTCGCGCGCACCAACCATCAACTGATGACCATGCCTAACCTCACCTCACTGCACAATTAAAGTCACCGCTGCGGTGTGCGTCACGGTTGTTGTGCCGGAGGTTCCAGTCGCGGTAACAGTAACGGCATATGTCCCCGGCGGAGTCGGCGTCGAAACGGGCGGGTTCGGTGTGGTCGGCGGCGCTGTCTTTCCGCCGGCGCACCCCGAAGCCGCTAACATCCCAATCGAAATAACCGCCGCGAGAACGCCTGCAAAGCGTCTTCTTCTGGGCAGCACCAGCATCAGAATCCCGCTCAAGGCAATCCCTGAGCCAACTTCGTACCAGAGTCTAGACAAAGTGCCCTGCGAGCCTGAGGCATTCGGTTTATAGGCATTCAGCATCAGCGATGTCGCCGCAATGGGCTGAGTGCTGCTGAGCGTCACGGTACTGGGACTAAAAATAGCATTCGCAAAGCTCGTGCTGAACTGCACATTCCCCGTAAAGCTGTTGAGCCCGGTCAGGACGAACGGAACCAATATAGAGCTTCCAGACTTGACAGTGACCGAAATCGCCGCCGGAGTCAGCGTAAAGTCGGGGATTAGGTTGATAACTGTGACGGCAGCCGATCCATTGGATACCGCGAAGGTGCCGTCGCCGAGGTAAGCAGCCGCTGCCGTATGCGAACCCAGGGTGACAAACGCCGGATGAAGCGAATAAGTTGCTGTCCCCGCAGTCAGTGGTACAGGTGCTTCCATCGCGAGATTGTCAAACAGAAACTGCACCATGCCCGTCGGCGTCGCATGGTTCGCGCTGGAGCCGGAAGCGACGGTAGCCGTGAGTTGGATCGGCATGCCCGAAACCACTACTGCTGGGGCAACTCTCACCACGGTCGTCGATGGCACATTCCAGCTATTGATCGTGATCGCGAACGAGCTCTTTGATCCTGCAAAGGTAGGGTCGCCGGAATAGGCAGCCTGCACCGTGTAGATGCCTCCACTCATGTTTGCCGTATCGAGTGAATATACTGCTGCGCCGGAGCTAAGCGGCACGGCTGTCCCTACCGCCACATTGTTGAGCAGAAACTGTACCGTCCCCGTCGGAGTCGAGCTAATCGCACTCGAGCCCGAAGCGACGGCAACCGTGAGTTGGATCGCTGTACCCGCATCAACCACCGCTGGTGTCCCATTCAGCGTAGTCGTCGAGAGTGCCTGCCCCACCGTCCCCACGATGGGCGTCACCAGGCTCCAGCTATTCACCAGGTTGAACGCATCCACCGAACCCCAGCCCGTTGCCAGGTCATATCCCACCCCGGCAGAGTAACCCACGCTTCCGCTCGCCGGACAATCCAGCGTTCCCGCCACACATGGGCTCGCATTCGATCCCGCAGTCACATCGTGAAATAGACTGCTCGCATACGAGCTATTCGCCAGCGCATAGATCGTCGGATTCGCATTTCCAATGCGTGCGCCACTCTTCTGCACCACCAGAGCGAGTAAGCCTGCGAAGGCAGGCGTTCCGAACGACGTACCAGCCCCCGCAATGGACGGATAACCAGCGGAATCAAGATAGCCGTTTGTACAGTTCCCGGGTATACATGCCAGATAAGGTACCACCACGAGGGATACATCCGGAATATCGCGTGAGGAATCCCTCGGAACGCCCACTCCCACCTGCCAATACGGCTTGGTGAAATAGTGGCTCCTGCCTCCGCCGCCTCCTGAAACATCCCCCAGGTCACCCCAGGCAACTTCTGGTATGTACGAGAGCGCGGACCCCATGTTGGCTCCGTTCGTGGCAGACCAGTATGTCCCGGAGCCTTCGTTAAATACCGTGCCGCCGATAGCTGTCACCAGTGGAGATGAGGCCGGAAAGTTGACAGAGAGGCCACGGGTGGCTACACCTCCAACCGAATCGTAGTCACAGTCGGTGGCGCCGAAGTCTCCTGTATCGGCGACGATCGTTTGCCCTTGCGCACTGGCCATCTGCAGTAAGGGGTAATAGGAGTTCACGGAGCTTTGGCTGAAACTGTTATCGGCTTCACAATCTCCGTAACTGATGGAGATAATCGGTGCCAGATTGTTGTCGATCACTCCTGTCAGAGCATCCATCATCACATCCCGCCCTCGGGCGAAGATAATCTCGGCGGAAGGCGCAGTGGCGCCAGCCCATTCGAGATCAAGCTCGGACTCTACCAGATCGGACATGGAAACTCCCGGATCTGGGCCGTAGAGAACTTGAGTTGGCACGCTTGGGATCAGCCCGCCCGCTGCACGGAATCTGGCGATATCTGAGAGATCGACATTACTCTGTCCGACGACGGCAATAGAAACGCCGCGACCATTGATTCCTGAGGTTAACAGCGGAGTTTCGTTGTAGATCGTGTAGAAATCCGCCGGCGCTATCTCGTGGTCAATTCCGGAAGGGGTGTTGAAGGTGGCTGCTGGACGTGCATCGCCCGCGATCTTTCGCATCGCTGATGTTCTTGCGGAAGGCGTATGGCTCGGCGGCTTCAACCGGAAATCTTGCAGCCCCGAAATACCACCCACCACCTTCGCAATCTCATTCGGCAACTGCGGCGCAGCCAGACTGGAAATATGGCTCTGCCCATCCATCGTCAGCCGGTGAATCTGCGTGTGAAATGCACGATTCGCCTGCGCCACCGTCCCCGAAAACCGGACAAATATTCCACCGCGCGCAATCTGCGTCACGGCAAATCCCTGGCTGGCCAGCCAGTTCGAAACCTTCTGCAAATCCTCGGGTGCCAGGCCAAACTGCGCTCCAAACTGCTCCGGCGTTAGCCACTGGTGATAACGTGCCGACGCAGGGTTCTGCTGGTCCTGTAGCAACTGCGTCAGCGTCGCCTGCTGCTCCGCAGTCAGATTGAAGCGCAACGCAAGCTCGGAAAGCTGGGTATCTCCCGCGGCTGCACCAAGGTCGGCGGCACGGAGCGTAGCCGCGGGAACACTTCCCCGCACCTCAGAGAGTTGCGACGGGTCAATGGCTTTCACAATACGTTGCGGCGCGGCAGCACCGTAAGCCGCCACGCAAAAAAAGAAGGAGGTTATGAGACCAGGAAGGCTACGGACAAACAATCGCATGAATACCTTTCCCATCGATAAGTCTCGTGCACCATCCTGCCAGGTGCTTCGAGCTCATCTGCTATGGGGAAGGAGGGCATAAAGTGGTAAAAATATTCCACTTTATGCCCCTGCTGCGTTGATTACTGCCTGCGGCGTTATAGAAATGCACTTTTTACCGCCCGTGTAGCCCGTACAAATCACCGATAGAGCACCGTGAGTTACCGTGGATTTTTAGTGCGAAAAATCCACCTTCGGAGCATTTTCCGATCCAGCCTGCCCCTTGAAATACTCATCCCGCACATGAAATCCGGCCATATTCGCCCATATGCTGTTCGGGAACTGCTGAATATAAACGTTGTAAGCCTTCAGCGCGTTGTTATACCGTCCACGCTCCACGGCGATCCGGTTTTCCGTCCCTGCCAGCTCATCCTGCAGCCGCATAAACTGCTGATTAGACTGTAGTTGCGGATAGTTCTCCTGCAACCGCTGGAACTGCACCAGCGCGAGATCCAGCTTCCCGTTCGCCGCAATGCTGCTCGGCCTGTCCGGTGCAGAGATCACGCCCGCCCGCGCATTCGCAATGTTGGTCAGCACAGTCGATTCTTCCTTGGTGTAGCCCTTCACCGTCTCCACCAGGTTGGGAATCAAATCGGCCCGTCGTTGCTGCACAATCTGCACCTGCGACCAGCTCTGGTCCACGTCCGCATTCAGTTGAACCATCTGATTCTTCGCGCCCACATAGCTGCCGAAAATCAGCAGCACGACGAGCACAATGACGCCTACAACCCCCAGCGCGATCCAAAGACCTTTCATTCCACTCTCCTTATGGCTATTTCCTTCTATGATTTGACTCGACATACGCACGCTCCGGTTCATACTTTACCAGCCGCCACCTGCACCGCCACCACCAGAGCTTCCGCCCCCAAAACCACCAAACCCACCACCGCCGCCGCCTCCACCACCCCAGCCATCGCGGTCACGTCCACTCCCGCCACCGCCGCCCAGGGCGCTGCCAATCAGCATCCACAGCAGCCCAGAAGGCCCTGCATGCGATAGCACAAAAATAATCACCAGTACGATCAGAATCCCGGCAATAGCGCTAAAAATCCGCTGCGCCTTCGTGATCGGCTGCTGCGCAGGCATCGCCCGTTCCGCCGGCATATTCGCCAGGTTCACGCCTGCATCCGCCGCCGCGACCTGCGCCACCCGCTGCACGCCCAGCGTCACCGCGCCGTCATAGTCTCCAGCGCGCAGCTGAGGCACCATTTCCCGGCCAATATCGCCCGCCTTAGCGTCATTCAGCGCGCCTTCCAGCCCGTAGCCTACCTCAATCCAGCGTTTGCGGTCCTGCACCGCAAACAGCAGAAGCACGCCCTTGTCCGTCCCCTTGGGCCCCACCTTCCACTTGGCAAACAGTTCATTGGCAAACTGCTCAATCGCCTCGTCCCCGGTCGTCTTCACCACCGCCACCGCGATCTGTGCATGCGCCTGCTGATCCACCTCCAGGCACAGCTGATCCAGCCGGGCCATGGTCTCCGGCGAAAGCACGCCCGCCATATCCGTCACATACCCAGCGGGCTGCGCCGGCATGTCCTTCAGTGTCTCCGCATGCAGCGGCAGCAGCGCAAAGGCGCAGAACGCCACCACGGTACACAGAGTCTTCCAGTAATTCCTGCAATGAGCCATCACGATGCATTCTACGCTGGGCGCATTACCCTTGCTCGACACAAAAATAGGGCATCCCCGAAGGGATGCCCCGAAGTACTCCCTGGCAAAACCGTCTACTGTGCCGGAGGAGGCATTGGCGGATTCGACCTGTGTCCCGAAGGCACATCCACGTTCTGGTCCGCTGCAATCTGCTCAATCATCCTCAGGTGATGCCGTATCACCTTCTGGCCCCCCAGCACTCCGGCCTTCAACTCTGAATCCGTCGTGTTGGCGGCCTCCATCATGAACTCATGCAGGTCTTTGCGATGGTCCATCACCATGTGGGCAATGTATTCCTTGTCAAACTCCACGCCGGAAAGCTCATTCAGCTTATCCAGCTCGGCCTGGTCCTTCTTCTCCAGCTTCTCCGGCGGATTCACACCAAGGTTCTTCGCAATCGGCGCCATATCGGCGTTCAGCTTCGTATGATCCGTCACCATCAGCTGGCCGAAATTCTTTACCGCGTCGGTATTACCCTTTTGAGCAGCCACTTGGCCTGCCTGCACTTCAAACATGCCACCGGCTGCCGCCTTCTTCAGAAACATCTTGTCCTGCATCGCCGGATCAGCAGCAGTCCCGCCCATCGGGTCCTGAACCGCAGTCGGAATACCCGAGTTACGCGAGCCGGGGTCCTGCGGTGTGTTCACCGGGCTTCCCATTCCATCCTGCGCCAGAAGCGGGCCGCAACACAGTAGTGCACCTGCAAGGATGCTCATCGACATACGCTGAAATTTCATTACCTTCTCCTCAAATAACCGGTTCGTCACATGAAACTCGGGTGCGTCTCTCATGCCGCCCTCTGTTAGGAGGGGCTATGGATTTGACGGGGTTGCCTTTGCCCTGCCGAATCCCCTCAGGCTCTCCGTCATTTATCCTGCAAGATGTGATGTCATCCAACCTGCCCACTCCGCCAGCCGCCCACATTGACCGCCGCGAAACCCAGCTCCACGGCCACACCCTCGTAGATGATTACGCCTGGCTGCGCGAGAAATCCTCGCCAGAGGTCATTGCCTACCTGACTGCGGAGAATGACTACACCGCCGCGGCCACCGCCCCGCTGAAGCCCTTGGAAGAGCGTCTCTACAGCGAAATGCTGTCCCACATCAAGGAGACCGACGTCTCCGTTCCCTACCGCAGCGGCGCCTTCTTCTACTACGCCCGCACCGCCGAAGGCCGCCAGTACCCCACCTATTGCCGCCGTCCCGTGCCCGCCCCTGCCACGCCCGATACCCCCGACGATCCCTCGCAGCCCGAGCAGATCATCCTCGATGTAAACCAGCTCGGCGAAGGCAAGCCCTACATGGCGCTCGGCGGACTCGCCATCAGCCCTGACGGCAAGCTGCTCGCCTACACCACAGACGATACCGGCTTCCGCCAGTACACCCTGCACATCCGCGACATCAGCGGCAGCGGCCATCTTCGCGGCGTCCCTGAAAACTCCGTCCTGCCCGAA
>DASWOP010000293.1:0-4525 GCA_036404255.1 Acidobacteriaceae bacterium
GCGCAGGCCGAGGTGGACCCGCGGCATCCGGAGCTGAGCGAGGCGGAGCGGAGGGAGACGGCGACGCGGATTGCGATTGGCGCGCTGCGGTACTTCATGCTGAAGTTCACACGTAACAGTGTGATCGCGTTCGATTTCCGCGATGCTCTGAGCTTTGAAGGCGAGACGGGGCCGTATGTGCAGTATGCCGTGGTGCGGGCTTCGAACATCTTCCGCAAGGCGGGGGTGACGGAGGAGAATGCGCTGCTGTGGCTGGAGACAGAATCCGCGCAGAAGACGGCGGCGAAGGAGTTTGCTGCCGAGGGCGGCGATGGGCTGTGGGAGCTGTGGCTGACGGCAGCGAAGCTTTCGCTGGTGCTGGAGCAGGCGATTGCCGCGGCGGAGCCGGCTTATCTGGCGAAGTATGCGTTCCAGATGGCACAGCAGTTCAATAACTTCTACCACCGGTTCAATGTTCTGAAAGAACAGGATGAGGAGCGGAAGGCGCTGCTGCTGGCTTCGGCGGCAGTGGCGAAGCGGGAGATGGTGCGGGCGCTGGGGTGGCTCGGGATTGTGGCGCCGGACGTGATGTAGGTGCTGCGGTGCTGCGCGCACGGCGGAAGGCGCTTCGCGCAAAGGCGTACCTCAGGTGCTAAGCCCGGCATGGTGGACGATGGAAGTGTGCGAGCTAAAGCCCGCACCTGCCTTGGCCTAAGCCTGCCAGCGCGAATTGACGAGACGGCGTTGGCTTATCTGCGCTGGATTTTGCAACAAAACGAGCCGATAGCAAGTCAAATCCATACCATTTGAATTTCTGCATCTCGCAGGTGAGCTGTGGAGCGTGTGGTGGTGTGCTTCGCGCGCTATGTACGGCGTAGACTGAGCGAACTGGGGTGGCGTACTTGCTGCGAGCGGGCCGAAGGATTCTGCTGGGGACGATGGTGCTGATGTCGTCGGTGTGCGTGGCGCAGACGGCCCCGCTGGAGCGCGGGCGGCTGACGATCTGGATGGTGCGGCCGGCGACTGCCGCCGAAAAGAGGGACCTGGATGCGATCAAGGTGAATGCGCATGCCGGGCCTCCGAAGACGATCGTGGAGCGGACGCTGAGCGAGTTCGGCCAGGCTTCCAGCAACGTGGGGCAGACCGCTGGAAGCTATGGCACGACGGCGGGCAGCGTGGGGCAGACGGCGGGTAGTGCCGGACAGACTTCGGGAAGCTACGGGCAGACATCCGGCAGTTTTGGGCAGAACTCCAGCGAGGTGGGGCAGACTGCAGGAAGCTATGGAACGACTGCGGGGAACTTTGGTGAATCACTGAGTGCGGCAAACCAGCCGCCGGCACCGACGACGGCTGCAGTAGAAGTACGCGATCCGTTGCGCGACCGTCTTGTCGCAGCGCTGCACGGCGCGTATCCGACGCTGGATCTGCGCTTCAAGATGGTGCTACGCGAGGAGTTGAGCGACAGGCTGCGGGCGGTGCAGGGGACGGTGGAGTATCCTGACGTGCTCATCGGCGCTGTGCTGCAATCGCAACCACAGGCTGGCACGATGCTCATGATTGGCTTGCCCAACACGATGGATGCGTGGGACACAAGCCACGACCAGGGTGTGTATTACGACGCGAGAGTGGCTGTGATCCTGGTGCGCGCGCCGCATCCAGCGAATGCCCGGGCGTTTGTGGCGTGGCTGCGCGATGGGGACCTGTGCACGGGGCAGTGCAGGGCCGCGAAGTTGCGACCGGAGGCGATGCGTCCGGCAGCGGTGGCGGTGAATGCGTTGGGAGCGGTGCTGCTGGGAAGCTCTCTGCATGCAGACGCTGATGATGCGGCGGCAGAGTTTAGCGGCCCGGTGGCGCAGTGGGTGGCGCTTGCACCATCTTCGAGCTGGCCCTTGAAGGTGAGTGGCGGATTACAGCCACAGATCGATGTGTTGAATGCCGATGCAAATGAACGGATGGCGGTGGTTACGCTGCGTGGCGTTGTGACGGCGCAGGACGCATTTGGCGTGGTGCATGCACAGGTGATCCTGCGGAAAGACCAGAAGGGGCAGTGGAAGGTGCTGCAGATTTCTCCCAACATGTGGCCGGGAGAGCTGGGGTATGCGCAGGATGTGCTGCGGCCCTATGCCGCCAAGACCGAGCCGGACAAGGTGGCGAAGGTGCTGGGCATTTCGCAGGCTGCGCCGGTGGATGGCGACAACCGGCCCGCGCAGCCGGACCTCTGGTGGGACAACAATGGCGGAGCGACGCTGCAGATTGTGGAGTGGCAACGGAATCTGCCGAACGGGTGGGCGAGTTCGAATCTTGAGCTTCTGCCCGATACTGATCCACGCCTGACGACGCGGGTGACGGCGACGTTTGCGAAGCAGGTGGGGACGTATCGCTGGCGAGTATGGTCCGTGGGTACGGGTGGAGTGGTGGTGCTGAGCCCGTGGCGAACGTTGAATATTACGGGGCCGTGAGCGGGAATATTTCTGGGGTGATGGGACGCGGGTAGCTCAGGGTGCGTGACTTGCAGCATTTCGTGCAAGCACCAGCAGGCTGCGAAGATCGCGCTACACGCGCGATGCCCACCTTAAGCGCGATGAAACTGCGCTGAAGATGGGGCACCCGGTTCTGTGGCGGCTGGCTAGAAGTTGCGGACCCATTCGACGATGGAGCGGACGGCGGCGCCGCTGGGGCCTTTGGCGATCCAGGGCTTGGTCTCTTCCATCCAGGCCATGCCGGCGATGTCGAGATGTATCCACGGGGTGTCGCCGACAAATTCCTTGAGGAACATGGCGGCGGTGGTGGCTCCGCCCCAGCGGCTGCCGCCTGTGTTCATGATGTCAGCGATGCTGGATTTAATCTGGTCACGATATTCGGCGGTGCAGGGGAGGCGCCAGAAGCCTTCGCCGGTGAGTTCGAGGCCCTTGGTGAAGCGGCTGTAGGTGTCTTCGTCGTTGGAGAAGATGCCGGCGTTGAGCATTCCGAGGGCGACGACGCAGGCGCCGGTGAGGGTGGCAGCGTCGATCAGGTGGGTGGCGCCGAGGGTGATGGCGTAGTGCAGGCCATCGGCCAGGACGAGGCGACCTTCTGCATCGGTGTTGATGATCTCGATGGTTTTGCCGGACATGGCGGTGACGATGTCGCCGGGCTTGTAGGCTTTGCCGTCAGGCATGTTCTCTGCCGAGCAGACGACGCTGATGACTTTGTTGGCGGGCTTGAGCTGGGCGATGGCGCGCATGGCGCCGATCATGGCGGCGGCTCCGGCCATGTCGTACTTCATCTTGTCCATGTCGGACGCAGGCTTGATGGAGATGCCGCCGGTGTCAAAGGTGATGCCTTTGCCGACGAGGCCGAGGACGGGCGCATCCTTCGCCGGGGCCTTGGCGGGGTTGTAGGTCATCACGATGAGGGCGGGGGGCTGTTCGGAGCCCTGGGCTACGGCCCAGAAGGAGCCCATCTTGAGCTCTTTCAGCTTCTCAGTGGAGTAGACCTCGACCTGGACGCCGAGCGGCTCAAGCTCTGCCTTGGCACGGCGGGCGAGTTCGAGCGGATAGAGGACGTTGCCGGGCTCGTTGACCAGGGTGCGGGTGAAGAGCTGTGCCTGACCGAGGATGTTGCCTTCGGCGAAACCCTGTTCGATTTTGGCTGCGGCGGATTTTTCGGATTCGGACGAGAGCACGGTCAGCGTGCGAATGCTCTGATCGATGCGGTCAGTGCGGTAGGTGTCGGGATCGTAGTCGCCGACCCATGCGCCTTCTACGATGGCGCGCGCAGTGAGCGCGTGGGGCAGATTTTCCGGCGCTTCGTCCGCCAATGCGCGGTAATCGGGGAAGAGGATGGCGACTTCGCGAACGCCGCGAGGCTTGGCGAAGCGGATGGCGGTGCCGGCGCCTTTGCGTGCCTGATCCGGCGAGAGCGTGGCGACTTTGCCGAGGCCGATGATGAGCAGGCGTTCGGCTTTCAGGCGCGAGGGGGCGTGGAGCAGGAGAGTTTCGCCGAGGCCAGCTTTGAACTCTCCGCTGGCGAGAACGTGGGCTGCGGCTTTGGAGATGGCATCGCTGGCCGTGAGGAGGACAGGGAGAGGCTTGGCATCTTTTTCTGTCGCGATATCTACGGCGAAGACGGCGAGGAGGGGGGAGGCAAAGTCGGCGGCGTCGGTGAAGAGGAGTTTGGTATCCATAATTGCTTCTATGGTAACGCGGTTGCTGCGGTGCTGCGCGCACGGCGGTTTGCTTCGCGTGCAGGGAGTAGATGGGGAGTAGGTGTGAGCATCCTGCGAAGGTCGCGCTATTCGCGCGATACCCACCTTAAGCGCGATGAAACTGCGCTGAAGATGGGGCACCCGGTTCAGTGGCTGCACAGGCATTGAACCCAGGTCTCAAAATCGAGACCTGGGGCACCCGCATCCGTGGGTAAACACCCGAATTTGCGGCGGTATGAACAGGGATAGAGCTTAGCGGCGCTGGCTGCGGGCGATGGCGGCTTTGGTTTCTTTGTCGGCTTCGCGCTTGCGCTCGGTCTCACGCTTGTCCCAGTCCTGCTTGCCCTTGGCCAGTGCGAG
>DASWOP010000294.1:0-5908 GCA_036404255.1 Acidobacteriaceae bacterium
GTGGGTGCAGTGACGACACGGCCACCGGCGGCGTTCTCTTCATTCACTGCCATCGCATACACGGTCACCCAATCCAGCGGCGCCAGCGGATCAGTTGCCTTACCCAGGCGCAGACGTGTGGCCAGGTGTGGTGCTCGCCGCCGTACATTCAGACCACCCGGTAGAATGCCCTCCGTTGCCATACCTCGTTCCGCACTCTGCTTCATGGTCTCCCACAGATGCAGAATGCGGCGGCGTACCTCGCTCTCGACCTGCTCAGACGATAGCTCCGGACGTTGTTGTTGCAGCAAGGCACATTCATTGGCGAAGATCATCTCCGCAATACTGAGGCCGTTGACATCTGCGACTGCGAGCAGTTCAGCCGCGTTGTGGAAGGGATAAGGAACTGCTCGTGAGGGCGCGGCATGGGCGGCGAACTCCTCGCTGGTGCGGATAAAGCCGCCGCCGACGGAGAAGACGATGGTTTCAGCGATGGGATTGTCCTCATCGTCAAAAGCAGTGAAGCGCATGCCATTCGGATGCGATGGAATGTCAGCCTGCGGATACATCTGGTCGCGGTGAAAGACCAGTTCCTGCTGATTGCGAAAGGGAAGCTGCTGGCCCCCAGGCAGCGTAATCGTCTCCGCAGTCTGCCATTGATGCAGGATGCGTTCCATCGCAGCAGGTTCAATCGTGTCCGGCAGTTCGCCGCTGAGGCCGAAGAGAATGGCGCGGTCGGTGGCATGGCCAATACCTGTGAGGGCGAGCGAACCGTAGAGGTCGGTGGTGATGCGCGCGGTGCGAGCCAGTGATTGTTCATCCTGCAGCTTTTGCAGAAAGGCGCGGGCGGCGCGCATGGGGCCTACTGTGTGTGAACTGGATGGGCCGATGCCGATCTTGAAAAGCTCGAAAAGACTGGTATTCATGGGAAGTATAGGGTGCTGCGGTGAGGCCTTTCTGCGTTCCAGTTTGGTTGCTGAACCCAGATGCTCTCTCAGCTTACACTCCGATGCTGGTTATGACCTGGTGTGCGAACTACCCTGCAGAACGCAGATGATGATTATGCACCGTGCCGTGTGATGGAGATGCCGATAGACACCGGAATATGCGATCTGAGTGGTTGCTCTTGGGCGGCATGGGAGGGAAGGCCGCAATATCTGAATCAGTATTGCCATTAAAATAGCTCATGAGCCGCAGATTGGCCCTATTTTGTCACGATTGGTCTTTGTGTGCGGCTGAAGGCGAAATCCTTGTACGAAACGCCATTGCGCAAGTCTAAGTAGGATGGTTTAGAGGAGCTATCGATGAATTGGAAGTCTGTTTCGCTGTTTCTGCTGTTCGCCCTGCTTGGCACCTCGCACCGTGATGCACGTGCTGCCGCCCCGGTGGACGGGGTAACCCGAGCCACTCTGGGGAACGGAATGCGTGTGGTGATCGTGCGCAACGCCCTGGCACCGGTGGTGACAGTGGAGGTGAACTTCATGGTGGGCGGCAATGAGACGCCCGCAGGCTTTCCCGGTATGGCCCATGCACAGGAGCACATGGCCTTCCGTGGCTGCACCGGCATGACGGCGGACCAGACCTCAGCCATCTATGCGCAAATGGGCGGCGAGAATAACGCCGATACGCAGCAGAACATCACCCAGTACTTCGCCACGGTTCCCGCAGCAGATCTGGATGTTGCGCTACAGGCGCAGGCCGCTTGCATGCACGGGATAGAAGACTCGCAGGCAGAGTGGGACCACGAACGGGGCGCCATTGAGCAGGAAGTCTCGCGTGACCTGTCCAATCCAACATATAAGTTCATCAACCGTCTGAACGCAGATCTTTTTGCGGGGACGCCCTATGCGCACGATCCGCTGGGTACCAGAGAATCGTTTGAAACGACCACCGGTGCAATGCTGAAGAAGTTTTACGACGACTGGTACACTCCGTCGAACGCAATCCTGGTGATTGTGGGCGATGTAGATCCCGCGCAGACGCTGGCGAAGGTGAAGAAGCTCTTCGGGAACATCCCAAAACATAAGCTGCCTGTGCGGCCTGCGGTGGAACTGCAGCCAGTGAAGCCGGAGTCCTTCACGCTGGACAGCAATCTGCCCTATGTTCTGGCGTTCATCTCTTACCGGTTGCCGGGGACAGATTCTCCCGATTATGCCGCAGCGCAGGTACTGGGAGATGTACTGGGCAGCCAGCGAGCTGATCTCTACGGCATGGTGCCGGCGGGTAAGGCGCTGGCGGCTGAGTTCGGCATGGCTGAGAACTATCCCAAGGCCAGCGTTGGCTTTGGCGTGCTGGCGCTGCCGGCAGATGCAGATGCTACCAGCGCCATCGCCGAGATGCGTGGCATTCTGAACAACTATGCGCAGAAAGGGGTGCCGGAGGATCTGGTAGCAGCTGCAAAGCGCAGCGAATTGGCGCAGGCTCAGTTTCAGCGCAACTCCATTCCCGGCCTCGCGAATGTATGGTCCAACGCGCTCGCTGCCGAGGGGCGTAACTCGCCGGACGAAGATATTGCCGCGATCCGCAGGGTGACGGTGGCCGATGTAAACCGCGTGGCACAACAGTACATTCTGAATGCGAACACGATTACCGCAACGCTCAAACCGGCGCCGAATGGACAGCCGGTGGCGGCCAAGGGCTTTGGCGGGGGGGAGACGGTTACTACGGCGCCCACCAAGCCGGTGGAGCTTCCGGTGTGGGCGGCGGCTTCACTGAATCAGCTGAAAGTACCTGCCAAGTTTGTGCAGGCATCGGACACCACCCTGCCGAACGGTGTACGGCTGATCGTTCGCACAGATACCACCAGCCCAACCGTAACTTTGATTGGAGCGGTGAAACACAATGCCGATATGCAGACGCCTCCGGGGCAGGAGGGGGTGGCGGATGTGCTGGATGGGCTGTACTCCTACGGCACTCAGAGCCTGGACCGGCTGGCATTCCAGAAGGCGCTGGATGATATTGCAGCAAACGAGAGCGCGGGCTACCGCTTTTCGCTCAGTGTGCTGAAAGAGCATTTCTCACGCGGCGTGGAGCTGCTGGCGGATAACGAACTGCATCCTGCGCTGCCCGAGGCGGCTTTCAACGTGGTTCGCCAGCAGACGGCGCAGTTCGTCGCGGGCAACCTGAAGAGCCCCGGCTACCGTACACAGCGTGCTCTTGATCTGGCGCTGTTGCCTGCGGGCGATCCGGTGCTGCGCGAGGCTACCCCGGCTACCCTGTCGAAGGTGACACTGGAGCAGGTGAAGCAATACTATGCGGCGACCATGCGGCCCGATCTGGCCACCATTGTGGTGATCGGCGACGTGACGCCGGATGATGCGAAGGCAGTGATTACAAAGTGGTTTGGCGACTGGAAGGCGACGGGGCCGAAGCCTGAGACTACCCTGCCCCCGGTGCCGGTGAATAAAGCTGCTGCGGTGAATGTGGCCGATGCGCAGCAGGTACAGGACACGGTGGAGCTGTCAGAACAGTTGAATATTAATCGTTTTGATCCGGATTATTATCCGATGCAGCTGGGCACCCATGTACTGGGTGGGGGGTTCTATGCGACTCGGCTCTACCATGACCTGCGGCAGGTGGCAGGGTATGTTTACACCGTGGATGTTGGGCTTTCGGCGTCGAAGACTCGGGCTACGTACTCGGTGAGCTATGGCTGCGATCCGGAGAATGTGTCCAAGGCGCGGGCGCTGATCGAGCGCGACCTGAACCAGATGCGGACCGAAGCTGTCTCTGCGGCTGAGCTCCATCAGGCTAAAGCATTGCTATTGAGACAGATTCCGCTGAGCGAATCCAGCGAAGAGGCGGTTGCAGGCGGCATGCTGGCACGGGCGCAAATCGGGTTGCCGCTGGATGAGCCGCTGCGCGCTGCGAATCGCTATGTGCAGTTAAATGCAGAGGATGTGAAGGCTGCATTCGCGCGGCAATTGCGGGTTGACGATCTGGTCCAGGTGGTTCGGGGACCAGCACCGAAGTAAATGTGGGGTGGAGGGGTACCCCCCCTCTACCTGCTGCTTACTAAATATCTTGTTTACAAATACTTAGCCTGGTAATTATCCCATCGCGACAAGGTACGTCTGTCCAGCTGCCTAGTGCATCTTGGAAGGATCGGCCTCTATTCGATCTTCTAGCAATGCAAATTCGGAAGCATCCCGCTTCTCCAGAAAATCTAACGTTTCTGAAGCGACTCTTTTTAGAGTTTGCTCAGATGATTCGAGTATTTGAAGCTTGCGCCGTCGCTTCCGAAGTTCTGAGGAAAGCTTGCGCTGAGATAGACCCTGCTCTAGCAAAAGACTTCGCAAGATGGCATTCTCGCGCTTATAAGCATCGTTTACCTCAGAAACGTACATTACGATCCTCGACACTGAGTTTGTATTCATCTGAATATAGTGCCGCACTCCGCAATATTTTGTCCGATGTTTTGGATCAACTTTTAATCGAAAAAACTGACCATAAGCCATGAAAGAAATGTAAACCAAAAACAAAATGGCATCCCGAATACAAGGGGATGCCATAGGAGGTTTTATGGAAACTCATATGGATACACCTCAATCGACAGGATTTCGCGCACGTCTGGTAGACGGCTTAGTAAGCGTGCCCTTTCGTTCTCTGGGTTCGATCCTTTGGCGCAAATTGTATATATTGATTTCCTCGCTTCGGAGCTGCCTTGGCCACATACGTACTCAACTCGCAACAGGTCGGGGATATGTGACATTTGGGCCAGCACTTGAGAAGTATCGTCAATCTTCTCGAAGGAACAGGAGAACACTTGCCCGCAGAAAGGGCATAGAAAATCTGCTGGCCACTCGTCCGTGGCTTGACTCTCATGACTTTGAAATATTCCTAGCGGGCTTTGATGCGGGAGAACAATGGATTTGTGACAAGACGGACAAAGAACCTGATCTCCACTGATTTGCATAGTTCCCCTTAACCCACACACAAAAGGATACAGCCCAATGAACCGCCGCCAAACAATACCGCCACAGCAGAAATATACCCTCAAGGATTTTGAACTCGAATATCCTGACGACGATGCCTGTTTAGAGGCCATTCTGCAATGGCGATGGCCAGAGGGAAAAACCCTCTGTGTGATCTGTGGAGTAGAGCGTAAGCATTACAGGGTGTCAGGACGAACATCTTATGCCTGCCGCGCTTGTGGTAACCACATCTACCCGCTGGCCGGAACCATCTTCCACAAGTCCACCACCTCCCTGCGTACATGGTTCTACGTCATGCGTCTCATGACCTCTACTCGCGTTGGGGTATCGGCCAAGCATATTCAGCGGGAAACGGGAGTGACCTATAAAACCGCATGGCGCATGATGAAGCAAATTCGTATGCTCATGGCGGAATCAGGAAAATTAATAGGCCCGGTAGAAATAGACGAAGCCTATTTTGGAGCACCAGACGCAAACAAGCACTCACATCTGAGAGGCAAGGGCAAAGCCAAAACCCCCGTCCTGGGGATTGTGGAGCGGCGTGGAAGAGTGATTACGAGAGTCCTACCGGATGCCACTAAAGATTCAATCCTGCCCGTTGTCGGCGATGTCTTGCACTCGCGCACCATGATCTATTCCGACCAGTCCGCAACTCTAGAGCAAGTCCGCTGGATGGGACAGAGCCATAAACATGCAACCGTAAACCATTCGGAACGGTATGTAGACGGATACGCTCACACCAACACGATTGACGGCTTTTGGAGTCTGGTAAAGCGTGGGATCGGGGGAGTCTACTATCAGGTCGGGCCGGAGTATCTACAGTCCTATTTGAATGAATATAGTTGGAGATATAACCGGCGAGTGCCCATGCGCCAGCCGTTCCAGAACCTGCTCGCGCAACTCCGGCTGACGCTCCAGCCGTGATCCTCGCCACCGCCGGGCCCAGGCCTGATCGGCTGCATAGCCCGGTTTATAACCAACCTGCGCCCCGCCGT
>DASWOP010000295.1:0-2569 GCA_036404255.1 Acidobacteriaceae bacterium
TTTTCCACCGTGGCTCTGCTATTCTTCCCCCTACGTCACATCTACGGAGACAAGCGCAATGGCAAAAGGTGTCAACAAAGTTCTTCTACTCGGCAACGTCGGCAAAGACCCGGAAATCCGCGCCACTGCTGGCGGCATGACCATCGCAACCTTCTCGCTCGCCACTGCGGACCGTGCAAAAGGCACGGATGGCCAGTGGACAGACAAGACCGAATGGCACAACCTGGTCGCCTTCCAGCGCACCGCGGAAGTCGTTCGCGACTACGTCAAGAAGGGCACGCAGCTCTTCATCGAAGGCAAGATCCAGACCCGCTCCTGGGACGACAAAGAGACCGGCGTCAAGAAGTACCGCACCGAGATCCTCGTCAATGAACTCACTCTGCTGGGCAGCAAATCCGGCGGCAGCGAAGGCGGCGGGGGGGGCTACACCAAGAGCAACACCGCCTCCTTCGATCAGCGCGCCCCCGTGGCCGCAGAAAACTACGCCGACCCCGGCATCACCGACGAAGATATTCCCTTCTAACTCCACGCATCATGCGCCGGGATTCGTGTCACAGCGAATCCCGGCTACACTAATCTCATGCTGGACGAGATCGAATTTCGAAACCACTCCGACGAAGCGCTGCTCACCCTGAAAAACGCCCTCATGGACGCAGAAGAGGACGGCGGCTTCGAAGCCGAGGAGCAGAACGGCGTGCTCAATGTGCTCTTCCCCCACGGCACAAAGTTCGTCTTCACGCCCAACTCCCCCGTCCGCCAAATCTGGATCTCTGCCCGCACCACCAGCTTCAAACTGGATTGGGATGAGGCCACCGGGGCCTTCGTCCTGCCCAAGACCGGAGAGAACCTCCTGACCCTGACCGCGCGCCTGCTGCGCGAGCAAACCGGGAACGCTGACATCACCCTCGCCTGAGACGGCGTATCAAATTTGCAATTACGGACAGGTTTTCCTCGGTTTCAGCGCAATCAATCGTTATACTGCGCACACGGCCCGTATATGAAACTCTCTGTCTGCATCATTACCCTCAACGAAGAAAAGAATATCGCGCGGACTCTCGCGTCGGTGGCGTTCGCACAGGAGATCATCGTCGTCGATTCGGGATCTACCGATCGCACGGTCGAAATTGCGCGCGAACACGGGGCACAGGTCTTCTACGAACCATGGGCCGGATTCGCAGGACAGAAGAACTCCGCCATCGACAAATGTACCGGCGACTGGATCCTCTCGCTCGATGCAGATGAAGAGTTGAGCCCCGAACTGCAGTCCCAGATTCGCGTACTTTTGCCCAGCCGCCACAACTACGAAGCCTACGCAATCCCTCGCCGCAACCTCTTCCTTGGCCGCTGGATCAAGCACGGCGGCTTCTATCCAGACCCTAAGCTGCGCCTCTTCAAGCGCGGCACCGCACGCTTTGAAGAGCGCCCGGTGCACGAGACCATGGTCTTGAGCGGCACCTACACCAATCTCGATTGCGACATTCTGCACCACGCCTACCCATCGCTGAACGGCTACATCCGCCAGATGAATCACTACAGCACGCTGGGCGCGGAGATTGCTGTCAGCCAGGGCAAGATCAGCAGTTCGTGGCTGGTATTCGTCACCAACATTCTACTCAGACCGGTCTGCACCTTCCTCTGGAACTATATCTTCCGCCTCGGCTTTCTGGATGGCCGCGAAGGCATGCTGCTGCATCTCTACCACAGCTGCTACGTAAGCTGGAAGTATGCCAAGGCCTGGCGCCTGGGCGGCATCGCCGGCGCGGCCCACAAGAAGGTCACCGACCGCATCCAGGAAGACGAGTCCAAAGTCTCCGGCTAGCCAACCCGCATGCGCGGCGGATGCCCGTGTAATATGGCATCCATGTCCGCTTCTCCCATCCGCGTGCTCGTTGCCAAACCCGGCCTGGACGGCCACGACCGTGGCGCCAAGGTCATCGCCCGCGCCCTGCGCGACGCAGGCATGGAAGTGATCTACACTGGCCTGCGCCAGACGCCCGAGATGATCGTCAACGCCGCCATCCAGGAAGACGTGCAGTGCATCGGCCTCTCCATTCTCTCCGGCGCTCACAACGTGATCGTCCCCCGCATCTTGGCCCTGCTGCATGCCGCCAATGCTGCGGAGATTCTCGTCGTCCTCGGCGGCACCATTCCCCAGTCCGACATCCCAGCGCTCAAAGAAAAGGGTGTCGCAGCCATCTTCGGCCCCGGTACCCCCTTGGACAGCGTCGTCCAGTTCATCCGCACAAACGCCAAGCCGCGAACGCTGACCGTCTAGCGCATCATCTTCCGCATCGCCACCGCATACTTCTCCGGCAGATAGCGCTTCTTCATATCCGGCCCAACCACCACATGCGTCGTCTCGCCTTCGCACAGCACCACGTCGTCCGCCGCGCGAATCACCTCATAGCCAAACTTGATGAGCACGCCACGCACCAGCTTCACCCGCGTGCGAATAATCAGCACATCGTCATACCGCGCCGGCAATTTGTAGCGTGCAGTAGCCTCCACCACCGCAATGGCGCAGCCGTCCTCTGTCTCGAACTTCTTGTAATCGAACCCCAGCGAGCGC
>DASWOP010000296.1:0-9901 GCA_036404255.1 Acidobacteriaceae bacterium
CTCCCCCTCTGGCGCGCCGAGAGCCTGAACGGCTCTCCTCTCCTGACCCAAGCCCTCGCCGCATTGGCACAGGAAGCCGAATCCCGTACCCCCCGCCTCCTCGAAATCGAAGCCGCCCCCGCCGCCCATCGTCCGCACTAAAGCAATTTTTCTATTGGTGTATGGGTGGCTCAACTTATTTTGTTTGTCATTCCTACACCCTTTTGTTTGTCATTCCGAAGCGCAGCGCGCGGAATCTGCTTTTCAAGTGGTGCCACAATCATCACATCAAGAGTAAAAATGCACTAAGCGAGCACACCCCATGAAGATCGCAATCCTCGGCGGCGGCATTGCAGGAGTCACAGCGGCCTACCAGCTCGCCCGCCTGCAAGCCGGCGGCGCCCCCGTCACCTCCACGCTCTTCGAAGCCACTCCCCGCCTCGGCGGCATCATCGAAACCGTCCGCACCGGCGGCTATACCATCGAATGCGGCCCCGAAGCCTGGGTCACAGACAAGCCCTGGGCCAGCGAACTCGCCGCCGAGCTCGCCTTGCCCACCATCCCCTCGCTCGATGCCCAGCGCCGCACCTACCTCCTCCGCAGCACCTCCACCGGACGCGCCCTGCAAGCCATTCCCCAGGGCATGCGCCTCATGGTGCCCACCGATCTCGCCGCCATCGAAGACTCGCCCCTGCTCACCGCCGCCGCCAAACAGACCTATCGCGAAGAGCCCCTCCGCGCCGCCGAACTCAAAGCCGCCGCCCCCCAGCAAGACGAATCCGTCGCCAGCTTCGTCCGCCGCCACTTCGGCGATGAAGTCACCCGCACCTTTGCCGCTCCACTCCTCGCCGGAGTCTTCGGCGGCGACGTAGAAACCCTCAGCGTCCGCGCCGTCATGCCCACCCTCGTCGCCATGGAGCGCGAGCACGGCAGCCTCGTCACCGCCCTCGCCGCCAGGCAGTCCTCCACCTCCGCCGTCTTCACCACCCTGCGCGACGGCATGGCCTCGCTGATTAGCGCCATGGCCCACCACCTCCGCGACGTCCGCCTCAATACCCCCGTCACCGCGCTCGAACCCTCCGGCCCCCGCTGGCGCGTCCACTTCGCAGGCATCACCGAAGACTTCGACGCCGTCATCCTCGCCACCCCAGCCGACGCAACACGCACCCTTCTGCAATCCATCGATCCCACCGCCGCCGAGCTTCTCCCCACCGAAGCCAGCTCCGCCGCCATCGTCGCCCTGGCCTTCGCCGAACCCCTCGCACTGCCGCCCGGCTTTGGCTTCCTCTCCCTCGCCGAAGCAGGCAGCCCACTCCTCGCCGCCACCTTCACCCATCAGAAGTTCGTTGGCCGCGTCCCTCCTGGCGGTGCCATGCTCCGCGCCTTCTTCAGCGGCGAACATTGGATGCAAACCACCGACGCCGGCCTCCGCCAGCTCGCACTTCACGAACTAAGCTCCGTCCTCGGCGAACTCCCCACCCCGCATCTCGCCATCGTCCGCCGCTGGCCGCGCTCCCTGCCGCAATACGCCGTCGGCCACACCGGACGCATCGCCCAGCTCATGCAGCGCCTCCCCCCTAACCTCCGCTTGATCGGCAACGCCTACACCGGCGTCGGCCTCCCCGACCTCATCCGCACCGCCCGCCAAACCGCCCGCTCCCTAGCCGAATCCCTATAAACACTCACGAATGCGGGTGCCCCAGGTCTCGATTCTGAGACCTGGGAAGCGTCGCGGAAGCGACGGCCGCGCGACGCGCGCAAATCTCCCCTTACCGCAATTCTTCTGCTCCACCACCATTTCAACCCCTGTCATTCTGAGCGCAGCGAAGAATCTGCTTCACCCGCACCACCACCAACACAAAAGGCCACCCTCGCAACCAAAAACCCGTCGCGAAGGTGGCCATCCACACAGCATCAAGCAAACCTACATCTTCATCCCCGGCATACTATCCGCAGCCTCATGAATCGAAGTCACCGTCAGCGTATTCCCCTTCACATCGCCCTCGACCTTCACCTTCTTACCCGCGAACGGCGCAATCGTCTGCGCCTTTCCCGTCAGCGTATACACCTTGCCACCCACCACCAGCGCATAGCTGCCGCCATCCTTCACGCACTCCCGAATACACTCCGCATCCGGCTTGCCCGCCATCATGTGTTTGCCGCCGCCGCACATGGTATCGCTCACCACGCCTTCCATCGTCTGTGTCGCCGCATAAGCCTGCATCGCGGCAGGAACAGCCAGCGCGCCCAGTAGTGCCAAACTGAAAATCGTCTTCTTCATCATCGTCTCCCTTTGAGTGAAATACTTCCTGAAGTTTTGCGAACCCGCGATGACGAAAGCCATTTTCTCTCCCGTCACCGCAGCCCCGCAGGTTACAAAGTCACAGCCGGATTACATCTTCTCTGCGTCAGTTGCCATCTTCTCGTGCATCGTCGCCATCTCCTGGCTCTTGGCTGCCAGCGTCTTGAACTCCTGCACAAAATACTCGCAATGGTTGATGGTGCCCGCCGCGTTCTTCGCGCTCAGGCTCGGATTCGCCTTGTAAGCATCCACCATCTTCTGGTGCTCTGCCGCCTGCGCCAGATAGTCCGTCGCCTTCGCCTGGTAGTAGAGAGCGATGCGGTGGTGCTCCGCCGGAGTCTTAGCGCTGGCGATCAGCGCGTTCAACTGGCCATTGCTCAGGTGTTCAGGCTTGGTTGCCGGTGCAGGCTGCGCGATAGCAGCAACAGTCATAACGAGTGCGAGCGAAAGAACGGACACAATACCGAAAGTACGTTTCATGGAAATCTCCTTGATCGATTCAGGTTGAAGTGCAAAGCATGCGCAGGGGCAACACGGCCCACACACAGACAGGCGCGCTGAATCACAAGGAGTTTTAAATTCTGAAAGTTTGCAGCAAAATATAACGAGCCGTCGCAGGCGCAGCCGCGTCTTCAGACGGTCGCAGAATCAGCACCGGAGCCACACTCGCAGCGATCTCCGCCACCGCAGCCAGCGGAGTCACATCGCTCACTATGCTTGACTTTGAAGGGTCCGCCACCACCACCGCAGCATCGGCAGAAGCCATCCCACAGCCAGGATCACTGCACCCAGCCGTCACAACAGCCCTATGCCCACCCGCCGGAGTGCAGGCTGCGCGCATGGATTGCATTCCATCGGCAGACATCGCCATCCCACCGGAATGCATGCAGCACGCCACCATTGCATGTTCGCCGCTGCAACTCTGCGTGGCGCAGGCCGTGCCCGCCAGCAGCGGCTGAGCCGCAACCAGCAGTACCAGCATCAGCGCAACGAATTGGAGCAGCCTCTTCATACCCTGTTTTGACTATCCCCCCACCAGCCATCGCCAGTATGTGATCTACGTCACCGGACGGGCCTAAAGCTTCGTAGCCTTCAACCTGAGTGCATTCGCAATCACGGAGATCGAACTGAAGCTCATGGCAGCAGCGCCAATCATCGGATTCAGCAGCAATCCAAAAAATGGATAAAGCACACCAGCCGCAATCGGCACTCCCAGCGCGTTGTAGAAGAAAGCAAAGAATAAGTTCTGTCGAATGTTAGACATCGTGTGGTGGCTGAGCTCTCTTGCCTTCACAATGCCGCGCAGGTCGCCCTTCACCAGCGTGATGCCGCCCGTCTTCATCGCCACATCCGTCCCTGTTCCCATCGCAATCCCAATATTCGCCTGGGCAAGCGCCGGCGCATCGTTCACGCCATCTCCAGCCATGGCGACGATCGCGCCCTCCGCCTGCAGCTTCTTCACCACCTCCGCCTTCTTCTCCGGCAGCACATCGGCCTCAAAATCGATCCCCAGCTTCTTGGCCACCGCCGCGGCGGTCGTGTGATTGTCTCCCGTCACCATCAGCACGCGAATGCCTTCCTTCTTCAACTGCTCAATCGCGTCCATCGTTGTATCTTTGATCGGATCAGCGACCGCAACCAGTCCGGCGAACTTACCGTCCGCCGCAATAAACATCACCGTCTGGCCTTCACCTTGCAACTCGCTCGCCTTGTCCTTCAGCGCGTCCGAAGAAGCACCCAGATCAGCCATCAGCGCAGCATTCCCAATGCCAACGCGCTTCGATTGCATCTGTCCAGTAACGCCTTTTCCCGTCACAGATTGAAAATCCGTGACCGCCTGCAGCTCGATCTTCTTCTCCTTCGCTCCCGCCAGAATGGCCGCGGCCAGCGGATGTTCGCTAGCCTTCTCCAGGCTCGCAACCATCTGCAGCAACTGCGTTTCGTCGAACCCTTCAGCCGGGATCACGGCGGTAAGCTTCGGTTTGCCTTCGGTCAGCGTTCCCGTCTTATCCACGACCAGCGTGTTCACCTTCTCGAACGTCTCCAGCGCCTCAGCGTTCCGGATCAATATGCCTTCCGCCGCCCCACGCCCCGTCCCCACCATGATCGCCATCGGCGTCGCCAGCCCCAGTGCGCATGGGCAGGCGATGATGAGTACCGCGACAGCGTTCACCAGCGCATGAGCATAATGCGGTTGCGGCCCGAAGATGGCCCACACCGCAAACGTAATCACCGCCGAAACCAGCACCGCAGGAACGAACCACGCCGCCACCCTGTCCGCCAGTTTCTGGATCGGCGCGCGCGACCGCTGCGCCTCGCTCACCATCTTCACAATCTGCGCCAGCAGCGTATCCGCCCCAATCTTCTCCGCCTTCATCACAAAGCTTCCGGTCCCGTTGATCGTGCCGCCGATCACCTTCGCATCGGTCGTCTTCTCCACCGGGATAGGCTCCCCGCTCACCATCGATTCATCGACCGAGCTGCCCCCGGAGACGACCGCCCCATCCGTCGGAATCTTTTCGCCCGGGCGCACGCGAATCTGGTCGCCAATCTGAATCATCTTCAGATCCACATCGCTCTCCGTTCCATCCGGCGCGATGCGGCGTGCCGTCTTGGGTGCGAGTCCAAGCAACGCCTTGATCGCACCGCTCGTCTGGCTGCGAGCCTTCAGCTCCAGCACCTGCCCAAGCAGCACCAGCACCGTGATCACCGCCGCCGCTTCAAAATAGAGCCCGAGATTGCCAGACATATCCCGGAACGAAGCCGGGAAAAGCCCCGGCGCAATCACCGCAATCACGCTATACAGATAGGCTGACCCAGCCCCCATCGCAATAAGCGTGAACATGTTCAGGCTGCGATGCACAATCGATTCCCAGCCACGCACAAAAAAAGGCCATCCGCCCCACAGCACCACCGGCGTTGCAAACGCAAACTCCAGCCACCCCAGCCAGCGCATGGAAATCATCCTCTGCAACGGATGACCAGGAAGAATGTCTGAGACCATCACCGCGAGCAGCGGCACCGTGAGCGCCACCCCAACCCAGAAACGCAGCGTCATCGCGCGCAGCTCAGGATTCTCTTCATCCCCCGCTGAAACATTGCGCAACTCCAGCGCCATCCCGCACTTCGGGCAAGCCCCCGGCGTATCCGACTGCACCTCAGGATGCATCGGGCAGGTATATTTCTTCGTCGCAGCAGATGTCTCGGTTTTATCGGGCGCAGTCGCGTTCTGCGAAGCAGCATCGTTAGCTACCAGCGCCATCCCACACTTCGGGCATGAGCCCGGCGTATCGGACTGTACCTCCGGGTGCATCGGGCAGACGTACTTCTTCGGGGACGTTGAATCAACAGTGGAATCGATCTGCGGAGCGTTAGCGGTAGCAACCATGGACGGTGCCTCTGCTCTATCTGATGCCCTAATCACCTTGGGGATGAATAATCCAGCACGAATACGGCGAACGGCTCCTCATCGCACGGCCACAGCAGCAGCGCAGATCAAAAGTAGAGGTACTTCCGCCACTGCTCGTCATTCCCGCCAATCGCCCGCATAATATGCCGGCTGGTGTGCAGCGTGAACGGTCTCGGCTCGCGGATCAGCTTCATCTCGCGCAACTCATGCAGCATCAGGCTGCCCTTGCGGCGGTTGCAGTTGTGGCAGCACGCCACCAGGTTCTCCCACGTGGAAAGCCCGCCCCGCGAACGCGGAATCACGTGGTCCAGCGTCAGCTCCGCCGAGGTCAAAATCACCCCGCAGTACTGGCAGCTGTTGCGGTCGCGCAGCAGAATATTCTTGCGCGAGAGCGCCCGCGTCTGGTGCGGAATCCGCCGGTACTCCAGCAGCCGGATCACCGACGGCATCGCCACATTCATGCGCGCCGCGTGCAGCATCTCCGCGCCCTGCTGCTCTTCCGTGCGCGCCACGCCCTTCAGCACCAGCACCAGCGCGCGTCGCGCCCCGCAGATGTTGATCGGCTCATACGATGCATTCAGCACCAGCACCGGCGTGGTCATCGGAGACGAACCCCGCGTCCGGTCGCCGCCAGGGCCATTCTCGCCATCCTGCCATGCCGTGCGCATGGTGTGGCACTTCGCCAGGGACTTCTGCTTGCGTGGGTGAACAGCGGTCTTTGCCAGTACCATCGTGCCTCCAAAAAATGACTACGATCGAGATGGGTCCAAACTCTTGTCTGTCTGCGCAACCCTCTGCGCTTAATGCACCTTCAGCTCTTGCACTGGCGCGGACGGCCGCCAGAATCCGAATGTCTCCATCTGTGCGCGCGCCAGCGTCGCCACCCGCACCGAACTCGCCCCTGCCGCCAGCAGCACTCGCGAACACTCCCGCGCCGTCGCTCCCGTGGTGTAAATGTCGTCGATCAGCAGCACGTCCTTGCCGCGCACAGCATCCTTCGCTGCTACCGCAAACGCGCCCTTCAGATTTTCGCGCCTCTGGTGCGGAGCCAGCCCAAACTGGCTCTCCGTCTCGCGCGTGCGAAGGAGCTTGTTGTGCGCGGCCTGCAGCTTCCACGCCGGGCGCTGCGCCCGCACCACTGGCAACGCCGCATCCGTCAGCAGAATGGACTGGTTATACCCACGGCTTCTTTCTTTCGATGCAAAGAGCGGCACCGCGATCACCAGCATCGCGGGCGGCGCATCCCTCAGCGAAAGCATCGCCTGCGCCAGCAACGCACCCAGCGGCTTTGCCATGGAGGTTATGCACTCGTACTTCAGCAGATGCAGCGACCGCCGCATCTCATCGTGATAGGTGCCATAGGCCACCGCGCACTCAAAAGGTGGAGCCACCACCCTGCACGTGCGGCACTCCGCCGGGCCAGTCTGGAAATAGCTCTCCGCGCCCAGCGTCTCACCGCAGCGCGTACACACATCCATCGATTGCGGAATCAAACGTGCCAGGCAATCGTCGCAGACCGGTGCGGTATGTACACGCAGCAACGGTCCGGCACAGAGCCGGCAAGGGGAAGGGAACAGGACAGAACCAAGATCGTGCAGGGGGGTAGCAAGTATGCTGCCAAAGGAGCCTGCCAGGGGACTTCGAAGCACACGCACAATCGCACGCCAGGCGGACGCGTCAAACGGTGCGCCCTGTGCGGCATCGGATTGGCTGCTGTTGAAGGCTCTCCTGCTGAAGATGCACCTCATTCGCGAGAGGGGATATACGCCTCTGTGAAAAAAGTATAGCCGGATTCAGGCCCGCAGCACCAGCCCCAACTTTTTCGCGCTTATCCCGCCACCACTCTCAACCGAGTCATTCTGAGCGAAGCCGAAGAATCCAGACGAACCCGCACGTCACCCATACCGTCCCAGCCTTCCGCGCCGGAATCCCCAAGCCAACCCCTACTTCGGCTGTCCATCCCCAGGCTTCGCCGTGTCCGCACCCGGCTCCCGCTTCACCTCCTGCCCGTTGTAAATCACACGGGTACGCGAGCGGAAACGTTTGTAGTTCGAGTAAGTAATGATCTGCCGGATATGCACCGAGTCAGTCAAATTCCCGTTGCCTGCAGAGAAATTCAGAATCCCCTCGCCCTTGGTATACGTCGGGAACCAGTAATCTCCATCCACCTGCTCGTAGTACGTCGTGAATGGCGGCGACAGGTCTTCATGCCCCTTGCGCACATCGTCCGGCACACTGCGCCCATCGATCAGCACGATCTGCGGATCCTGCTGATCCACCCACACCTTGCCCTGGAAGTACCTGCGCCCCTTCAGCATCACCTTCGGCCCAGCCTGGAAGACATAGGTGTCCACCTCATCCACCTTCTGCCGCCCCAGATAGGTCACGTTGTAATCCGGCAGATCGGCCGTGGTTAGCACAAAGGGCAAACGGTGCTCAATGTCTGAAAAATCCTGCTGCGTCATGATCAGCTTCGTCAGACTGTCCGCCGGCGCAAATACCACCGTCTCCACTCGCTTCCCATCGCGCGTAAAGCTGATATCGGTCGTCTGCTGATACTCTCCGTCCACCTTCTTGTCGTCGTCCAGCGTCTGCACGCGGACATTCTGCTGGAAGCCATAGTCGTGCCGCGCATCGTCAAACTCGCTCTCGCGCGCGGCAAACTTCGCAATGATCTGCTCCGCCGTCGCGCCCGTTGGCGGCGTTGGGTCAAGCGGCCCAAATCCAGCATCTGCCGCCGCGGCCACCGGCGTAATGGTGGCTCCCTTGCCCTGCGCGCAGAGCAGCACGGGCGTTCCCGCCAGAAACAGAATCGCGAACAGTATCCGAACGGTTGACTTCATAGGGTAGCTAAACTCCTGTCAAACATAACCATGCTGGCTTAACTTTAGACGCGAATCCGCCACTTTAGATTCCCTCACCAGATTCCCTCGCCGCGCGCGAGTTAGACTTGCCCAGAGGATATTGCCCGCCGTGCCCTTCGCATCGCCAAACAAAGGCCCCCGCAAGCCGAAGCTGCTGGACGCCCCCGCGCTCTATGAGTACGCCGTCCGCGCCCTCACCAGCACCATGCGCACCGTCGCCGGCCTCAAGCGCCTGCTCCGCCGCCGCGTCGAACCCGGAGAAGCGGGGGAAGCCGCCATCGAAGCCGTCATCCTCAAGCTCAAGCAGATGAACTACCTCAACGACACCCGCTTCGCCGCCGACTTCACCCGACTCCGCCAGGAGAACGAAAAGTTCGGCCGCCGCCGCGTGCAGCAGGACCTCATGCAGCGCGGCGTCCAATCCGACCTCATCGCCACCACCCTCAGCACCGCTTACGACGACCTCGACGAGTCCGCCCTCTGCCGCCGCCACATCGAGCGCAAGCGCATGAAGCCCCCCGTGGACCAGAAGGAGACCGCCCGCATCGTTGGCCGCCTCATGCGCGCCGGCTTCTCCACCCGCACCATCTTCAAGGTCCTCAAGAGTTGGAACGTAGCCGAAGAAGCCATCGAAGGCCTCGAGACCATCGAAGAAGAAGATCCTCAGGCATCGCTGGAGTGAAGAAGACTCGGGACATCACTGCAGTAAGCACAAAGGCCCTAACCAAAGTCAGGGCCTTTGCTTATGCAAAGTTTAAGCTTAGATATGGCAGGCAGCCATGCCGCGCTTCTCCAGATACTTCTGGTGATACTCCTCAGCCTTCCAGAACGTCTCCGCCGGAACCACCTGCGTCACGATCGGCTTCGTAAACCGTCCCTCGACCTTGAGCTCTTCAATCTTCTTCTCCGCAGCCATACGCTGCGCATCCGAATGGAAAAACACCGAGCTGCGATACTGCGTTCCAAAATCCGGTCCTTGCCGATTCAACTGTGTCGGATCATGCAGCTCAAAGAACGCATCCAGCAACTGCTCATACGGTACGCGCGCCGGGTCGAAGGTGATCTCGACCACCTCAGCATGTCCGGTACGGTCAGTACAGACCTCCTTGTATGTCGGATGCTCGAGTTCGCCGCCCTCATAGCCAACGGCTGTCTCCAGAACACCCGGAATCTGCCCAAACTTCACTTCCACACCCCAAAAACATCCTGCTCCAAAGGTCGCTTTTTCAATTGCCACTTCTACTGCCTCCTGTGCCCCACAGGTACTCTGTGTGCCGCAGATATACGATGCTCCAGCACCTGCACTTGTCTACATTTTTGACGATTAAAATCTGGTTATGCCGCAGC
>DASWOP010000297.1:0-8649 GCA_036404255.1 Acidobacteriaceae bacterium
AATCTGTAGTTCTTCCCGCTGAGTGTCGAAGCGCCACGTCGCCTCACCGCGGAAACTGTCCGCAGGCGATGATGCGATCGGTGTCGCATGTCACCTTACCCGTCGGTGCCTGCGCGCCACATAAGCTGCCGGCAGATTTCAACGTGTCAACCAGCGTTTGCGCGTCTTTCACTGCGTCGTCAGGATGGCCCGTCTGCGAAGAACACTGTGCGGCCCACGCCAATTGCTGCGCCTGGTACACGTATCCGTCGCGCTGGCAGGTGATCTTTGTGGGC
This sequence comes from Acidobacteriaceae bacterium, assembly GCA_036404255.1. Classification (GTDB taxonomy): domain Bacteria; phylum Acidobacteriota; class Terriglobia; order Terriglobales; family Acidobacteriaceae; genus JARLFX01. The sequence goes on from DASWOP010000297.1 coordinate 276, forward strand.
GTCGCCGGAGCCCGTGGCGGCTTGCAGGAATAGTTCACCGTCGTCGCCAGTATCTTGTTCACCCAGATTGCATTCGGCCCCGTATAGTTACTGCCTGTAGCAACTCCGGCACCCGCAGTATCCGCAGCCGACTGACTCGCTGGAACTGAACTCGAAGCAGGCGGGGCCCCAGCCAGCGCGCCAGCGATATTGCTCAGGCCGGTGCTCCAAATACCAAGCATGGCCTGGTGATGCTCTGCGTCCATCTGGGCCATGTGCGCATCCCACTCGCCCTTTGCTTGAAGTGCTGTCTTCTGAGTCGCCTCCTCTTCTGCCACTTGGACTGGTGCCGCATCGAAGTAAGCCTTCGCGAGAGTCAGGTCCTTAGGAACCAGAACTCCCTCTTCATACAGTTGCCCCAGCAGCGCGCTTGCCTCTCCCCGTAGCGAGCTCGACTTGGCGGATAGCTTCAGAATCTCAATCGCCTGCTCTGGAGTGCTGCCCGGAATATCTCCTTTCAGGTAGGCCAGGGCCAGGTTGTAGCTGCCCCAATCTCTGGATCCAATCTTCAGCCAGCGCTCGGCCTGGCCCGCATTGAGCTTTACCGCTGGCGATCCTTGCCCAAGAAAGCGATAGCCTACGTGCGCAACGAGGTCCCGGTCCGGGGTATATCCGGCACTCACTTTGTCGAACCATTCTTCGGCATCCTTCTGGCTCGCCTTCATCTTTTTGCCATTGCCCTTCTGTCCATCCAGATAGTCCAGGCCCAGGCTAAAAGCAACGAAGTCTGCATACTGGACAGACCTTGCGCCCTCCTTCTTAAAACTCTTGTAACTTCCTTTCGCTAGACCGGGATAAGACTCATAGTCAGAGACCCCTTCCACCCATCTGTCGTGATATTGCGCTGCACCCACAACCGGGCTGGTTTGCTGAGCGGCGAGCGGCCGTGGAGCTGTTGCGAAAAGGACGAGGGCAAGAATGAAGCTGGAGAAGAGTTTCAAGCAGTCACCTTAAACAGCGCAGGGCGCTGGGGGAAGATTAGGTTCCATATGCAGGTTCCGTTCTAATAGTTCTAGCCGGTAAAACTGCGCCCGAAATCTCCCAAATGGGAGATATCTGAAAGTTCTTGAATCGGCGCATGCCGTTTGCTATGCTCAGACACTCAGAAATGGCATTAGCCCTTTGATTCCGCAAGCCTTAAGCACGTCAGGTTCAGAAATTTATACAAGAAATTCATAGATGAGCCACCGGCCCATCGTCACGGAGTCCCCGCTCCATGTTTGAAAATCCAGAACACGCCTTCGGCGGCACCCGCCCCATGCTCTCCCTGATCGAGCAGATCTACGCCGCCGCCCAGCAGCCGGAACTCTGGGAAAGTGTCTTGCACGCCATCTCCGACACGATTGGCGGAGAATCCACCGCCTTCTTCGCCACCTTCCCCGGCAGCCAGACGCCGGACATCCTCGCGCTCGCAAAGACCAACCCCGCCGCATGGAACGAGTTCGCCCAGTACTATGCCGGCATCAATCCCATGATGGCCCGGGGAGAAGCTGTCCTCGATCCCGATGAAATGTGGGCCAGCCACAAGCTCTTCACCGACGCCGAGTTCGAGAAGACCGAGTTCTACAACGATTACTTTCGCCGCTACGACATGCACCACACCGCCGCCATACGAATCTCGCTGGAGGGCACGCCCGCCAATCTGACCTGTCAGCGGCCGAAGGCGAGAGGTGAGTTCGGGCTCCAGGCAGACACCGTCTATCAAACGTTGCGGCCGCATCTGCAGCGGGCGCTGACGCTGCACGGACAACTCACAAAGATGCAATCCAGCATCCTCGGCATGGAGACTGCGCTCGATGCGCATGAGCATGCAGTCTTCGGTCTGAATCGCGAAGGAAGAGTCATCTTCTCCAACCGCCAGGCCGAGTCCATTGCTCGCACCGCCGATGCGCTCTCCCTGGCAAACGGCAGACTCTCCGCAGTCTCTTCCGCACAGAACCACCGCCTGCAAACACTCCTGTCTGGCGCTGTCGGTGCTGGCCTCGCAGTCAACTCTGGAAGCTCTCTGCTGCTCAACCGCAGATCCGGAAAGAAACCTCTGCGTGTCACCGTGACGCCATTCGTCTCTCAACTGCCGGGCAGCTCCGCCCAACTCGCCGCCCTCATCTTCGTCAGCGACCCGGAAGCCCGTCCGCAATCGAGAAGCGCAATCCTGCGCTCGCTCTACGCTCTCACGCCAACCGAAGCGCGCGTCGCCGACTCCCTGCTCCATGGCCTGGAAACCCGTGAGATCGCGGAAGCACTTGGCCTGACCCTGGAAACAATACGCTTTCACATCAAACGCATCCTCTCCAAAACCGGCACCCGCCGCCAGACCGAACTCATGCGCCTCATGCTCTCCCTCCCCCTTCACAACACTGCACCAGCTCGTCGTCACGAAGAGTCTCCACTCCATGTTTGAAAATCCAGAACATGCCTTTGGCGGTGCCAGGCCGATGCTTTCCGTGATCGAGCAGATCTATGCTGCCGTGCAGCAGCCAACCCTGTGGGCGGATGTGATGGAAGGCATCGCCGAAGCGGTACAAGGCGAATCGACCTCCCTCATGGCGCAGCTCCCCAGCGGACCGCTCTTCTCCATGGCTCGAACCGATCCCGCCGCCCTCACGTCGTACGTGACTCATTACGCCTCAATCAACGTGATGAGCGCCCGCTGCGACGAGATCTTCCCGGACGGAGCCGTGCGCTATGGCGACCGGGCAATGCCCGAAGAACAACTGATCCAGACAGAGTTCTACAACGATTTTTTTAAGCGTCACAGTATGCACTACACCATGGGCCTGAAGATTCCCCTGCATGGACTTCCTTCCGCCTATCTGACCTGCCAAAGGCAGAAGCCTAAGGGCGCCTTTCAGGAATGCGAAGGACTCGTCTACGAAACGCTGCTTCCTCATCTACAGCGGGCGCTGACGCTGCACGGACAACTCACAAAGATGCAATCCAGCCACCTCGGCATGGAGACTGCGCTCGATGCGCATGAGCACGCTGTCTTCGGTTTAAATCGGGAGGGAAGGGTCATCTTCTCCAATCGCCAGGCCGAGTCCATTGCTCGCACCGCCGACGCGCTCTCTCTCGCAAACGGCAGCCTTTCATCAGTCTTCCCCACGCAGAATCGCCTTCTGCAGGCACTTCTTTCGGACGCTGTCGCTGTCGGTGCTGGCCGCGCCGTCCTCAACTCCAGAAGCTCCCTTCTGCTCCCGCGCAAGTCCGAGAAAAAACCTCTTCAGCTCACCGTCACGCCGCTCGTCTCCCAGCTGCCGGGCAGCTCCGCCCAACTAGCCGCACTCGTCTTCGTCAGCGACCCGGATGCCCGTCCGCAATCGAGGGCCGCAATCCTGCGCTCGCTCTACGCCCTCACGCCAACCGAAGCGCGCGTCGCCGACTCCCTGCTCCATGGCCTGGAAACCCGTGAGATCGCGGAGGAACTTGGCCTGACCCTGGAAACCGCCCGCTTCCATATCAAACGCATCCTCTCCAAAACCGGTACCCACCGCCAGACCGAACTCATGCGGCTCATGCTTTCTCTCCCGCTCCATAGCGCTGGATCTCCCGCAACTCGCATATAGCACCCTGCAGCCCGTCGAGTTCACTGGTAAGGGTCCGTGAACCGTGCGTAAATCTCCTCCGGTGCCAGATATTTTTGGCTCTGAAGGTGACGTCGGCAAAAGTGGTAAATCTTTACCACTTAGTGGTATTTTAATACCACTCTCGGGGGTCTCATACCATCCAAACACCTGCTGCACACCGCAAATAGAACCGTGTAAGCCGTCAAATTCACCGATAAGGACCCGTGAACATCCGTGAGTTCCCACGGGTCTCCAAACGAAAACGAAGATGGGGAAAGGAGGGTACGAGCAAAAAAATCCCCACACCTCGCGAGAGATGTGGGGTCTTGAGAGGCCGAAATCCGGACGCTTAACGCGCCAGAATATCGGCAGCTTTGAGGAACCAGGGATCGAGCGGCTTCTTGCCCTTCACCACCTGGCTCAGCGGAGTCGTAATCACCTCTCCGCCAGCAACGCCGACCAGAACGCCGGTGTTGCCCTTCACAATCTCTTCCACGGCCTCATAACCCAGCCGCGTACCCAGCAAACGGTCCGCGCAAGTCGGCGGAGCGCCGCGCTGCACATACCCCAGCACGCTGGAGCGGAACTCGAAACCAAGCAGCAGACCATGCTTTTCGAAGTACTGGCACAGCCCCTCGGCGTTGTACTTCGCGCCCTCGGCCACCACCACAATCGCGTGCGGCTTACCGCGCTCGTACGTCTCCTGAATGCGTTGCGCCAGCAGCTCTGGCGGGGTATCCACCTCCGGCAGCATAATCGCCTCCGCACCGCCCGCAATACCGGCCATCAGCGCCAGATAGCCGCAGTTCCGGCCCATCACCTCAACCAGCAGGGCGCGGCGATGCGACGATGCCGTCACCTTCAGATTGTCGATCGCATTCAGCGCTACATTCAGTGCCGTATCCACTCCAATTGTGATGTCAGAGCCGTACAGATCGTTATCGATCGTGGAAGCCACGCCCACCACGGGCAGGCCCATCTCGGTCAGCGCATGCGCGCCTGTCTGCGAGCCATTGCCGCCGATCACTACCAGGCCCTCGATGCCGGCCCCCTTCAGCCTGCGCAGCGCCAGTTCACGGCCCTCTTCGGTGTGGAACTCCACGCAGCGCGCGCTGCCCAGCACCGTGCCGCCGCGCTGGATAATGCTGCCCACGTCGCGTGCGCCCAGCTTCTTAAAGTTACCCTCCAGCAGCCCGGAGTAGCCCTCGTACACGCCATACACACACAGCCCGTGTGAAGCACCGTTCCTGACCACCGCGCGGATGGCTGCATTCATACCCGGAGCATCGCCACCACTCGTCAATACGCCAATACTCTTCATGCAATTTTTTCCTTTTTTGCCTATCACTTTCAGAATCGCAGATTCTCACCCGTTGTGCCTGTGACTCGGGTCACACGTTGAGAGTACAAGATTGCAGTGATCTGCCGGTTAACGGCTCGGAACCACGTAGTAAAGCACTGCAAAGTAATGCGTAACGCTTCCGGCGAGCACAAATAAGTGCCACAGCGCATGGAAGTAGCGCAGCCGGTCGAAAGCAAAGAACGCGATTCCCAGCGTGTAGGCCACCCCACCCGCCGCAATCCACGCCATCCCATGCCAGCTGATCGCATGCAGCAGTGGCCGCGCCGCCAGCACGATGAACCACCCCATAAACAGGTACACCACCGCCGACGCCACGTGAAACCGGTCAATGGCCACGCTCTTGAACACCACCCCGGCCACCGCCAGCCCCCACACCACCCCAAACAGCGTCCACCCCAGCGTCCCGCGCAGTGAAACCAGCGTAAATGGCGTGTAGGTGCCCGCGATCAGCAGGTAGATAGAGGAGTGATCCAGCACTTGAAAGACGTGCCGGGCCCGGGTAAGCACCAGCGAATGGTAGAGCGTCGAGCAGATGTAGACCAGCACCAGCGTGGTTGCGTAGATGCTGCAACTTACCACGTGCCAGGGGGTTCCGCGCTCCGCAGCCGCTACTACCAGGTACACAGCGCCAGCCATGGCGAAGGCAGCGCCTACGCCATGAGTGATCGCGTTCGCCAGGATATCGCCGAGCCTGTATTCCGGGGGCACAGGTCCCATCATAGTCTCGCGGAAACCGCCAATATTGATCTGAGGTGCCTCAGCCCCATTCGGCAAAGCAGCAGCAGGAGATAGCAACTTCAGCCTGCCGTCACCAGGCTCTGGGAATTTCATAGAAAAGGGCCCTACCGGGCGGTATAGTTGGAATCACCCGATCCCCGGAATTTCGCGAAAGTTTGCCGCAAGACGATATATTTGAACCTCAGGCCTTCGTATTTGCGACTAAAGGACCAAGGGAGCTCCTCGCTGGAAAGCCCAACGGGATTTTTGCTCCTTCCCCGGGAGCATACTTTTTCGATTCATGACTCATAGTCATAGAGAGTGGTCTTTAAATGGCTCGCATCACGCAATCCACAAACTACCCCACGCAGCCGGCAACATTGTGCCGCAAACTCCCTGCCAGACAATTTGCGACTCGCTGGACGCTCGCAGCAGCCTTGCTCGCTACGCTCTTCAGCGTTAGCCTTCAGTCCTTCGCTCAGTCCTGCACCAACCTCTGCCTGAAGCAGGTATCCTGCACGACGGGCGGTGCTACAACCTCGATCAGCGGCACCGTATACACGCCAAACGGTAAAGATCCCCTGCCCAACGTCGTGGTCTATGTGCCAAACGCCGCCGTGGCAGCCTTCACCCATGGCGTCGCCTGCGTCACCTCCACCCAGCCCGTCTCCGGCTCACCGCTGGTCGGCACTACGACTGCTATGGATGGCACCTACACGCTGACCAACATGCCGGTCGGCACCAATATTCCAGTGGTCATTCAGGCAGGCAGGTGGCGGCGGCAATATACAGTGGACACCTCAGCCGCATCCTGCAAAAACACACTCCTGAATATGAACTTCCCGACACAGCAGAGTGAGGGAGATATCCCCCTCATCGCCGTCGCCAGCGGCTCCGTAGACGCAACCGAGTGTGTACTGCGCAAGGTTGGTATCCAGGACAAGGAATTCACAATTCCAACTGCTTCTGGCGGCACAGGGCGCATCCAGCTCTATTATGGCAGTTCATCTCCTGGCATTCTCAGGGATTTCAATGGCGTCACACTCCCCAACCAAACCGTATTGGATGGGTATAACACCGCAGGCGCCTCGGCATTGAGCAACTACGACATGATCCTGTTTCCCTGCCAGGGCACCTACTCAGGCCAGGCCAACACGGCCTCCTACGCAAACCTGCTCAGCTATGCAAATGCAGGCGGGCGCATCTTTACCACTCACTGGAGCAAAGTCTGGCTGGATAACTCTGCCGCCTTCTCTGGAACGGTCAATTGGGCAACTCTTCTCACGAGCTCGCCAACACTGACCGCTGGATTGACCACATCAACAAACGCCACTATTGCTACCCAGAACTCAAATGGCACCACCTTCACGGATGGGCAGACTCTCACCAATTGGCTTCAGACCATTGGAGCCACAACCACTAAGGGCCGGATTTACGTCGATACGCCACACCAGGACGTCAGCAGCGTCAACTCTCCCACGCAGACGTGGATTACCTACAGCGGCACTCAAACTGCCGCCGTAGGTGCAGTCATGCAACTCACCTTTGACACCCCGGTTAGCTCAACAGCCTCCAACCAGTGCGGTCGTGTTCTCTACAACGACTACCACGTTGAAACACCCAACTCCTCCAGCACCTACACTGGAACTTTTCCCACGGAGTGCTATGCGAGCGGTACCACCACCACTGGAGCCATGACGGCTCAGGAGAAATTGCTGGAATACAGTCTCTTCGATCTCTCCACCTTCATCGTCTCGCAGACACCGCCCACCATCACCGCCGCGTTGAGCACCAGCCCCACCGACTTCTACCAGGGCGATACCGCTGACACCATCACCATCCACGTGACCAATGCCAGCACAACCTCGCCTGCCAATCCGTCGCTCAGCTTCACCGTCACGCTTCCTGCCGGCGTCACCGCCACCTCCATGCAGGATGCAACCGGCACCGGCGGCTGGCTCTGCACCGCCTCCACGCTGATCTGCACACGCATCAGCGGGCTGGATGCCAACACCAGCGACAATGTAACGTTGATCGTCAGCGTCTCGCCCACCGCGCCTGCCGGCCTCGTCACGGCCTCGGCCATAGTCACAGGCGGTGGTCTCACCGCCGATGTCCCAGCCTCAGTATCCTTTCGGATCTACGGCGTTCCTATCATCACGTGGCCCGCGCCTGCAGCCATCACCTACGGCCCCGCGCTCAGTGGCATACAGCTTAACGCCACGGCCAATGTCCCCGGCGGCCCATTTGTTTACACCCCTCCGGCAGGAACCATACTGGACGCAGGCACCTACACCCTCTCCACCGTCTTCACGGCAACCGATACGGTGAATTATCCGAAGTCCGCCACCGCCACCGTTCCCTTCACGGTCAATCAAATTGTGCAGGTAATCACCTTCGCTCCGCTCACCTCTCCGGTAACCTACGGCGTTGCGCCCATGACGCTCAGCGCCACCGGCGGAGCCTCAGGCAATCCCATCATCTTTACCGTTACGTGGCCGGGAACCTTGACCGGGAATACGCTCACCATCACCAGCCCAGGAACCGTTACCGTCACGGCAACCCAAGCTGGCAGCACGAATTACTCTGCCGCTGCTCCGGTCACGCAGACCATTATTGTCAACCAGATTGCCCAGACCATCACATTTGCGCCGCTTGCCTCTCCTGTGACCTACGGTGTTGCTCCCATGAC
>DASWOP010000298.1:0-4069 GCA_036404255.1 Acidobacteriaceae bacterium
ACTGCAAGCCAAGGCGGTGAGCGTGGACGCTCTAAGCCTCAGTCACCTCACGTACTGTTGTGCAACTCTGACTGTCAATTTTCATAGGCTGGACCATCCTCCTTTCCCGTGTAATTGAGAGCGTAATGGCAACCCGATTCCGCGTCAAGCCCGCTCGCGAATACATCCCCTGCTCCGTCCGCGCGCATCCCACCACATGGCCATACCGTGGGCCATCCCGCTGCAAATGAAAGATGGAACAACTATGAAAGCTGCAACGGTTGCGGGCATCATCCTGATCCTGCTCGGCATCGCCGGGCTGATCTCAGGCGGCTTCAGCTACACCCACGAGAAGAAAGACGTCGATCTCGGTCCCCTCCAGATTGAACATAAGCAGACAAAGACCGTCCCCATCTCACCCATCCTTGGTGGCATCGCATTGATCGCCGGCATCGGCCTGGTCGCAGTCGGCGCAAAGAAGAGCTAGTACCTGGAGCTCTTTGATTCTGAGGGTAGCGAAGAATCTGCTTTTTCAAAGATCTGTACCCCAGCGATGCATCCCCTGCTCAGATTTTTATGGCTTCTCGTCACGTTAGAATGACCGGAAGAGGGCCTGCTCCCGGGCAGGTCCTCCTTCATCCTTGCCTCATGCACAGCGCAAGCTAAAATCCCCACAAGGAAACCCATTCTTTTGAAGACCACCACGCGCCTTCTTGCAGGTTGTACGCTGGTCGCCTCCCTTCTGCTTGCTCCATGTGCGCGGGCACAATCCCCTGCCTCCGGCCAGCCCGAACCTAAGCCGCCGACGCAGGCCGCGCCGACCGTCTTCCCGCATAACGACGCCAGCCGCTACTTCATCGCCGGACAGGCCAACATCATCTTCCAGGCGCACCCGCCGTTTCACTCGCCATATGAAGGCACAAACAGCTTCCTTGGCCGCGGCGAATACAAGGTCTCCCTCCTCGGTACGCTCTACCTCGGCCTGCAGCCCCACCGGAACCTGCGCTACAACACTGACCTCATCTACAACGAAGAATCTTCCGGCGGCCGCGGCATCAGCGAAGCCCTCGGCCTTGCTGGCTTCACCAATCTCGACGTAGTGCGCAATCCTAGCCTCGGCTCCAAACCTTACCTCGCTCGCGCGCAGATTCACCAGACCATCGGCCTCACCGGTACCCTCGTCGATTCCCCCAGCGGACGCACCCCCTTCTCGCTCGCCACCAAACTCCCCGCCCGGCGGCTGGACATCCGCATCGGCAAGATGAGTCTCCCTGACGTGCTCGACCTCAACAGCATCGCCAGCGACAGCCATCTGCAATTCCAGAATTGGACCGTAGACAACAACGGCGCGTGGGACTACGCAGCCGACACCCGCGGTTACACCACCGCCGCCGTGCTCGAATACGACGACCATGCCTGGTCCGCGCGCTACGCCCTCGCCGCCATGCCCACCGTCGCCAACGGCGTCGATCTCGACTACGCCCTCCGCCGCGCCAGCGGTCAGAACGTCGAGTTCGAGCTGCGCCACAGCTTCATCCCCGGCCGCAAAGGCACCCAGCGCGCTCTCGCCTTCGTCAACCACGCCCACCTCGGCAGCTATCGCGAAGCCGTTAACGCATATCGCTCCGGCGCAGACGCCACGCCAGACATCACAAAGCACGAACACTTCAGCGCCGTGAAGTACGGCTTCGGCGGCAACGCCGAGCAGGAACTGACCGAAAACCTTCGCGTCGCCGCCCGCTTCGGCTGGAACGAAGGCCAGCATGAATCCTTCGCCTACACCGAGGTCGACCAGACCGTAGAGCTTGCCGCCGACTATGCCGCCAACCGCTGGCACCGCTCCAACGACAAGCTCGGCCTCGCCTTCGTCTCCAACGCCATCAAGCGCGACCACCAGAACTACCTCGCCAACGGCGGCCTCGGCTTTCTATTGGGAGACGGCCACCTGAACTACGGCCGCGAAAATATCTGGGAGATGTACTACAACGCGCACATGGTCAGCGGCATGTACGCCGCCCTTGGCGCGCAGGCCATCGACCACCCCGGCTACAACCGCGACCGCGGCCCGGTACTGGTCACCGCCCTCCGCATCCATATTGATTTTTAAGAGGAAATTGGCATTCTGACCGTCGAGCGAAGCGAAGGGGAAGAATCTGCTTCTCTTACCAGCCACAGAAGTGGGTGCCCCAGGTCTCGCTTCTGAGACCTGGGTTTTACCCGCAGCACGATCTCACCATCGAGCTCTAAACGTCGGAACAACACCAATCAGGGATTTACTTCTTCACCGGCGCATCCGGCAAAGTCACAATCACCTCGCCTGGCCGCGTGTAGTGCAGCTCCTGCCGGGCCTGCCGCTCAATCGCCGCCGGATCATTCTGCAACTCATCCACATGCGTCTTCAGCCGGTCATTCTCAATCTGCAGATTCTTGATCTGCACGCTGTAGTCGCGCGCGTCATGCCGCTTCTGCTGATACAGGAAGATTCCATCCTGCCCAAAGAACACATGGAATCCGAGCATCACCGCCAGCACTGCCGCCGCGCCCGTAGCCAGCTTCGGCCACGACCGCATCACCGTCTCTCCCGCGCGCACCACATACGGCTCCATGCGGCTCCGGCTCACGAATTGGCGATTCTGCTTCATGCTCTCCAAAATCCAGCAACGAAGCGCTGCTTCGTCGAAATTGTTGCTACTGCATCACCCACGTCTTGGCAGCTTCGCTCAACTTGGCGGACTCAGCTTCCGATCGCGCCTCGGTATACACACGAACCACCGGCTCCGTTCCACTCAACCGGTAGCAGACCCACGATCCATCCGTGAAGATCAGCTTCAACCCATCCGTCCGGACGATCTTTGCTACCTTGAGCCCATCCAGCTCCGTTGGGTCTTTCTTTATCTTCTCAGTAAATTTCGTCTTGCTATCCGCGGTCAAGCGAAAGTTCTCTCGCAGGGGGTAAAAGGAACCTACTTTGCCAAATAATCCGCGAATTTGTTCCCCAACGCTCGCTCCGCGCACCGCCACAGCCTCTGCCACCAGCAATCCAGCCAGCACGCCATCCTTCTCCGGCACATGCCCGCGGATCGTCAGCCCAGCCGATTCTTCCCCGCCGATCAGAATCTTGTCCTGCAAAATCAGCTCCCCGATGTACTTGAAACCCACCGGCGTCTCGTACAGCGGAATCCCCGCCTTCTCCGCAATCGCGTTAATCATGTTCGTCGTGGCCACCGACTTCGCCACGCCGTTCTTCCATCCGCGCGTCTCCATCAGGTAGTCCAGCAGCAGCGCGATCACGTAGTTCGGCTGAATGTACGTCCCATCCGCATCCACAATGCCAAACCGGTCCGCATCGCCATCCGTCGCGATGCCCAGCGCCGCGCCCGTCTCCTTCATCTTTGTTCGGCAATCGTCCAGCAACTCGCCAGACGGCTCCGGCGCATGCCCGCCAAAGAGCACATCGCGATAATCATGCACCGTCTGCACCGCCACGCCCGCGCTCTTCAGGAGCTCCGACTGATACCCGCGCCCCGCGCCCCAGAAAGGATCGACCACAATCCCAATACCGGCCTTCTTGATTGCGCCAAGATCCACCAACTCCGTAAGCCGCTTGATGTAGGCAACCTTCACCTCCGCCTCGCCGCGCTTGGCCGTGGCCGGGCCAGTTGCAAGCCCAGCATCCTCGCTCAGCGCCGCAATGTTCGCCTCAATCTGCTTCGTCACCTCCGGCAGCGCAGGAGCGCCGTCCGGTGTAGAAAATTTAATCCCGTTGTACTCCGGCGGATTATGCGACGCCGTAAAATTGATCGCCCCGCTGGCCTTCCGTTCGCGCACCGCATACGCAATCGCCGGTGTCGGCGCCGCGTCCACAATCACCTCGGGCGCCACGCCATGCGCCGCCAGCACACCCGCGGCCAGCTCCACAAACGTCTCGCCCAGGAACCGCGGATCGCGTCCCACCAGCACCCTGTGCTGCGTCTTTCCCTCCGGCAGCGGCTCTGCTGCCACGTACTGCGCAATGCCCGTAACCGCGCGGCGAATATTCTCTACGGTGAATTCATCGGCCACAATCGCTCGCCAGCCGGAAGTGCCAAAC
>DASWOP010000299.1:0-4504 GCA_036404255.1 Acidobacteriaceae bacterium
GATTACGGTTGTGGCGGCGGCTCCGACGGCGATTTCTGCGGTGAGCGGGAGCGGGCAATCTACGCCGATTGGCGGTACATTTACCGCGCCCCTGACGGTGAAGGTGACGGATGCTTACGGTAATGCGAACGGTGGCGTGACGGTGACGTTTGCCGGACCGGCGAGCGGAGCGGGCTTGTCGCCGGCGAGCGCGGCGAAAACTACAGGGACGGATGGCATTGCGGCACTGACTGCGATTGCGAACGGAAGTGCTTCGGCGGGAACGTATAGCGTGACGGCTTCGGTGGCGGGGGTGAGCGGGGCGGCGACGTTTGTTCTGAGCAATACGTCCGCGAGCAGCCGGACGACCGTGGCGCAGGTGGCGCCTTTGCCGGTGAGCGCGGGGACGGGAACCAACGTGCCGACGACTTTTGTGGCAACACTGAGCGATGCGACGCAGAATTCGGCAGGGCTGCCGACGGGGTTTGTGCAGTTCTATAACGGCGGCACAGTACTCGGCGCGCCGGTGGCGGTGGCGAATGCGCAGGCGGTGCTGCAGACGACTTTCCCGGTGGCGGGTTTGTACACCATGACGGCACAGTACCTGGGTGATGCAAACTTTGCGGGCAGTTCCTCCAGTACGCTGGTGATTGTGGTTTCGAATCCGGCGTACACGATCAGTTTGTCACCGACATCGCTTACGATCAGCGGCGGCGGCAATGCATCGACGACACTGACGATTACGCCGACGGGGAACTACCAGGGCACTATTACGTATACGTGTGATGGGCTGCCGCAGTTTTCTGCATGCACGTTTTCGCCGGTGGCGGTTGCGCTGACGGGGACGAACGTTCCGCAGACGGTTGTGCTGACGGTGTACACGCTAGGACCGGGGAATACGCAGGGACGGAGCGGCGTGTCTGCTGCGGGTCTGGCGCTGGTTGCGCTGCTGGTGATGCGGCGGAGAAAGCTGCTGCCGGGGCTGATGGTGCTGTTGCTGGCTGGGGGGACCGTGCTGGGGCTTGCGGGGTGCGGGACGCGGCACTATTACACGCCGGTGGGCGCGGATTCCGTTACGGTGCAGGCTGTTGGCGTTGGGACTGCGGGGTCTGGTTCGCCGGATTTGAATCGGTCGGCGACGTTTACGCTTAATGTGCAGTAACGGGTTGGTTTTCCGGTGGGAATGCTATTCCGACTATTTTGGGCGGGACGGTTCGCTTCGCGAATGCCCAAGTCTCAGAAGCGAGACCTGGGGCACCTGCTTTGTGGTCTCCGGTGAGAGATGGGCGCGCCCACCTTCGGTTGGTGGCGCGGAGGGTGTGGGTAGAGAAGCAAGTCCTTCGGCTACGCCACTCGCGATGAGGCGGCGAGTGGCGTAGCTCAGAATGACAAATCAAAAACAGAAATAGATTCCGATGAGATGGTGCGCTGCTGTGCGAGATGGAGCACCATATCCGTGGCGCGATGAACGGTTAGGACGAGGGCGGAAGGCGGAGAAAGCCGGTGCTCTGGCGCACGATGAGATGGGTGGGGACAACGCGGTTTGGTTTGGGCTTCGAGGGCTTGGTGTGCGCGGGGGTAAGGGGCAGGGCGTCCAGCGCGACGGTGGCCAGATCGGAGCAGGACATGCGGATGGTGGTGAGCGGCGGGATGGTGAATTGTGCCATGTGAATATCGTCGAAGCCGACGACAGAGATGTCTTCTGGTACGCGAAGGCCGTGGCGCGAGAGGGAATGGAGCAGGCCGATGGCGGTGAGATCGTTGTAGCAGAGGACGGCGGTCGGCATGGGGCCGGAAGCGAACATCTGCTCCGCGGCGGCTAGCCCACCATCCATGGTGTGATCGCCCTGAAATATTTGCTGCGGCGTTACCTCGACGCCGAGCTGTGCCATGGAGTCAACGTAAGCCTGCTGGCGCTGACGGCCGACGAGCAGGTCTACCGAGCCTCCGATGTAGGAGATGGCCCGGTGGCCCATGACGGCGAGGTGCTGGATCGCTTCGTGAATGCCCTGGGCATGATTTACTTCAATAGCGGTGGCGAACTGGAGATCCTGCGTGGAGCCTACGGAGACGACGGGAATGCCGCGGCTCGATAGCTCCTGCAGAAGATCTTCATCCATGCCGAAGGTCATGACGGCGACGCCTTCTACCTTGCGCTCGACCATGCGGCGGATGCACTGGGTCATGCGGGAAGGGGAGTAGTTGGTGGAGCCAATGAGCATCTCATAGCCGCGTTTGACGGTTTCATCTTCAAACTGCTGGATGAGCTCGGGAAAAAATGGGTTGGTGATCTCGGAGATAATGAGTCCAATCATGCCGCTTTTGCCGGAGACGAGGGCGCGGGCCTGGGTGTTGGGCGTGTAGTTCAACTCTTCCGCGGCCTGCACCACGCGGGCGACGAGCTTGGGATCGACGGTAGTGATGCCGTTCATGACACGGGAGACGGTGGCGATGGAGACGCGGGCGCGCTTGGCTACGGTGCGAATATCTGCCGGAGGATTGGGTGCTGTAGACACTGACACTTAGTAAAGGTTTTCTATGCGATGATGTCAACCGCACAAGTGGCAGAATGACCGACTTCGATGGGGATATAAAAAATAATGAATGTTTTCTTGACAGATAATTGCCGAAATATTTAGTATTGGGGCGCTTTAGAAAACGTTTACTGCTCGAAATGGCCGAATAGCTCGCTTCCCCTGGCAGGCTGGAGAATTTTGAGGATCGGCAAACGGCAGGATAGGAATAGCTGGCCGGTTGGTTTGAACTGTACCGCGGTATCAAAAAAGGACCTGGGGAAGAGATTATGTTGCTTGAACGGTTGCGAGTGGAGGTGCTGGAGGCGAATCTGGAGCTGGTTCGCGCCGGTTTGGTTCTGTATACCTTTGGCAATGCAAGCGGCATCAGCCGCGAAGATGGTCTGGTGGCGATCAAGCCGAGCGGGGTTCCATACGAGACGATGAAGCCTGCCGACATCGTGATTGTGGATCTGACAGGCAAGGTGGTGGACGGCGCGATGAAACCGTCGTCTGACCTGCACACACACTTACTGCTCTACAAAGAATTTGCTGCGCTGGGCGGCGTGGTGCATACCCATTCACAGTATGCGACGGCTTGGGCGCAGGCTGGGTGCGAGATTCCGTGCTACGGCACAACCCATGCGGATTATTTTTACGGCACGATTCCGGTGACGGAGGAGTTGACCGCCGAGGAGATTGGCGGCGACTACGTGCTGAATACCGGCTATGCGATCACACGGCGGATGCAGGGGATTGATCCACTGGAGATTCCGGCGGCGCTGGTTCGCGGGCATGCGCCTTTCTGTTGGGGTGCGACGCCGCATGATGCAGCCCACACCGCAGTGGTACTGGAGAGTGTAGCGAAGATGGCGCACTTTACGAGGCTGCTGAATCCGCAGGTGAAGCCGGTATCGCAGGCGTTGCTGGACCGGCACTACCAGCGCAAGCATGGACCGAAATCCACCTACGGGCAGAAGGGGTAAGCGATGGCCGTGGTGGCAGGTGTCGATTTCGGAACATTGAGTGTGCGGGTGACGCTGCTGGACAGCGAGCGCGGACGGCTGGAGACAGCGGCGGCGAATTATCCGCTGCATCGGAAAAAGGAAGATCCTGATTACGCGACACAATCGCACTACGACCAGATGAGTGCGCTGGCAGATGCGATGCACGCGGTGCTGGCGAAGGCTGGCGTGCAGGGCGATGCAGTGGCCGCGCTGGCGCTGGATACGACGGGCTCCAGTGTGATCCCGGTGGACGCGACGATGCAGCCTCTCTCTGAGTATTACCTGTGGTGCGATCATCGCGCCAAGCGTGAGGCGCAGGAGATTACGCGGCTGGCGCACGAGGAAAAGATCGAAGCGATTGAGTGGTGCGGTGGCGTGTATTCGCATGAGTGGGGATTTGCGAAGCTGCTGCACTGGCTGCGCAATAGCCCTAAGCAGCGCGGGGAGTTTGCCTCGGCGTTTGAGCACTGCGACATGGTGGCGGCGACGCTTTGCGGCATTACCGATCCGCGGCAGGTGAAGCGCAGCGTGTGCTCGATGGGA
Source organism: Acidobacteriaceae bacterium (assembly GCA_036404255.1). GTDB lineage: Bacteria > Acidobacteriota > Terriglobia > Terriglobales > Acidobacteriaceae > JARLFX01. The sequence continues at coordinate 4,043 of DASWOP010000299.1, forward strand.
CATAAGTGGTTGTGGAATCCGCGGTGGGGCGGTTTTCCGCCGCAGGCATTCTTCAGCAAACTAGACCCTCTGCTGGATGGCGTGGTGGAGAAGCTGGCGGGCGAGTATCTGACTTCATACCATCTGGCGGGACACCTGAGCGCGGAGTGGGCGGAGAAGCTGGGGCTGCGCGCAGGGATTCCGATTCCGGTGGGAGCGTTTGACGCGCACTGGGATGCGATTGGCGCGGGCTGCAAAGCTGGTGACGTGGTGAATGTGGTCGGGACATCGACCTGCATCATTGCGATGCAGCCGGGCAGCGGGCTGATCCCCGGAGTGTGCGGCGTGGTGCCGGGAAGCGTGCATCCGAAGTACACGGGCGTGGAAGCGGGACTCTCTGCGACGGGCGATATCTTTGAGGCGATTGCGCGGCGTGCAGGTGTGACAGTGCGCGAGCTATCGCAGGGGCTGGAGAGGTATTGC
>DASWOP010000300.1:0-3814 GCA_036404255.1 Acidobacteriaceae bacterium
TTTGGTAGCGTTACCGGGGCTCGAACCCGGACTCTTCGCCTTGAGAGGGCGACGTGTTAACCAGTTACACCATAACGCCACGGCAAGTGTGCTGGCGCGACACTTGATGCGATAGTTCCATTATACAGGCTCTGAGCGTGCAAAACCACGGTGGCAAAGGCGAAAAGCAGGTCCTTCGCTGCGCTCTGGATGACAAATAAGAAACAAGCAACAACAAACAAAAAGACGAGAAGCAGATTCCGCCGCTGCGCTGCGGAATGACAAAATCAGTTTGATACAGAATGACAAACTAAAAGCGAAAAGCAGATTCTTCGCTTCGCTCAGAATGACAAAGGAGAAGCATCGCGATGACAACGATTCTGTTTACAGGCCGAGCTTTTTGACTTCGTCGTTGTAGTACTTGCGGTACAGGATGTCCCACTCCTGCGAACCTTCCGCAATAATCTTGCGCTGCGAGGAGATCTTCAGGCGGGCGGCTGCATCAATCTTGGTCTCATGTTCGAGAAGCTGTTCGAGTGCCTTGCGGGCTTCCTGGCGGATGGCGTTGCGCTCATCGAGAAAATCGCACTCGTCAACCTCTGCCAATGTGTCGGCCACGGTGTGGGCCAGTTTATTCAGTTTGTCGCGGGAGATTCTCACAGCACCGCCTTGTACTTGCGTGCCAGCTCGTTCTTTACCTTTTTGAACATCTCGGGGTAGCTGGCGCCGCTCTTGAGCATGTCATCCTGGAATGCTTCCAGAATGACGCGAACCTCTTCGTTGATGCGGTCTTCCAGCATCAACTCTTCGATCATGGCGGCGGTCACGCGCTCGTTGAGCACGGCGGGCTTGGTGGTGGCAATCACCTTGGCTTCGACGAGGTGCTTCACCGTCTGGCGTGCCAGATATCCAACGTAATCTCTTGAAAAAATCATCGGCGTGACTTCTACTATAACACGCTGATTCAGTACGGTTTTAGTCGAGATTCCGGGCAATAATGCTGGGAAGTCCCCTCCCCCTGCGCTAAACCTCGTGGTAGCGGCTATTTGCGGCGCTGCTAAAGCCGTGGGCTACTCTGCGCGCATCTTTTCTGCGACAATCACATCTTGTGATCATGCTTCCAGAAAACCTGCTCTCCCTGAAAGACGATATGGTGGCCTTCATTGCCGGACACGGCATGAGGCGGATGAATGCCTTTGTGACCGACGACGTGCCCAGCGTCCTCTTTGAAGACGACGACAACCCCGATGGATGGAAGGACTTCGTGGAGCTGGCTAAGGCTGCCAGTGCCCCTTTCCTGACCATGAGTGAGTTTGTGCTGGAGAAGTCCGACGTCGAGATACTGCTGGAGCAGATGCGCGAGGACAACTTCCCCGAGACCGATTCGCCAGACCTGGACGAGGCGCAGTACCTGGTCAACTTTGTGGGCCGAACGGGATTTCTGCAGCTCGGCTTCGGACACCAGGGCGTGATGTATGTCTACGAGACCTCGACCGCCTGGTACGACCGTTTTCAGGAGTACATGGAACTCATCGACGGCTTCGGCCCGGACATCCTCATCGACGAGCCCGGCACCGAAGAGTAGCTGCTGTCGCACGGAACGGAATTGTGCCTGTAAATCTCCCACAGACTCGCTGGATGCTGCCGACGTGCGACGCTGCCGCGGCTGAAGCCCTGGCGCGTGCGGCGCAGGTGCCGGAGATCGTGGCGGAGTTGCTGATCGGGCGCGGCATCACCACGCCGGAGGCGACGGCAGCGTTCTTTACACCGACGCTGGACCAACTGCACGATCCCTACCTGATGCTGGGCATGCGCGAGGCAGTGGCACGGATTCAGCAGGCAGTGACGGCTCACGAACCGATCCTTGTCTATGGGGATTATGACGTGGACGGCACGGTGGCCACGGTGCTGCTGAAGACGGCAATCGAGCGGCTGGCGCCGGCGGGAACAAGGGCTGACGTGCGCTACCATGTGCCACACCGCATTCGCGAAGGCTATGGCATGCAGACAAACATCCTGGCCGATGCGTACGCTGACGGCGTGCGGCTGGTGATCTCCGTCGACACGGGCGTGCGCGCGTTTGCAGCAGCTGCCGAGGCGCGCAAGCTGAAGCTCGACCTGATCGTGACCGACCATCATCTGCCGGATGAAGAGCGCGGCGTGCCGGAGGCGCTGGCGGTGCTGAATCCGAATCAGCAGGACTGCACCTATCCGGCGAAGGACCTCTGCGGCGCTGGAGTTGCCTTCAAACTGGCGCAGGCTCTGCTGGAAGCTGCCGCGACGACCGATGCCGACCGCGAGCGGCTACACGCGAAGATTCTGCCGGCGTTTCTGAAGCTGCTGGCGATTGCGACGATTGCCGATTCGGTGCCGCTGCGCGGTGAGAATCGCGTGGTTACATCCATCGGTCTGCGCGAGCTGCAGAACCCGGTGCAGCCCGGTCTGCGCGAACTGATGCGGCTGGCAAAGCTTGATCCCGCGACGCATAATCACCTTCCCTACACCACGATGGAGATCGGATTCCGGCTGGCTCCGCGCATCAACGCGGCGGGGCGCATGGATGTGGCATCGGATGTGGTGGAGCTTTTTCTGACGCGCGACACGGCCCGCGCCACGGAGCTGGCGGAGAAACTGAATTCGCTGAATGAAGACCGCCGAGCCACCGAAGCTGAAGCGCTAACCGCCATTGAAGAACTGCTGGCAACGGACGCTGCGCTGCCTGCTCCCCTGCTGACGAACGCGGCAGTGATGGTGCTGGATGGCGCGGAGTGGCATCGTGGGGTGATCGGAATTCTGGCGTCGCGCGTGGTGGATCGCATGTACCGGCCAGCGCTGGTGATTACGCACAATGCGCACGGCGAGGGCGAAGACGATGCGGTGGAGGGCGTGGCGCATGGGTCGGGGCGGTCGGTGCCGGGATTTCATCTACTGGATGCGTTGACCGCGGTGGACCTGATGGAAGGACCGCCTCTCTTCACGCGCTTTGGCGGACACGCGCACGCGGTGGGCTTCTCGCTGCCTTCGGGGATGGTTCCGGAGTTGCGGCGGCGCATGGAGCTCTATGCCGCCGAGCGGCTCACGCCGGAGACGCTGGCGCGGGAGATTGGCTGCCATGCCGCGCTCCCGCTGGAGCGCATTACTCCGGCGCTCTACAAGTGGCTGGCAAAGTTTGAGCCGCTGGGGCTGGGCAATCCAACGCCGGTGTTCATTGCTCGCGGCGTGCGGGTGGCCGCGCCGCTGCGGCGGATGAAAGAGAAGCATCTGAAGCTGCGGCTGCAACAGGGGTCGGCCAGCTATGATTGCCTGGCATGGAATTGGGCTGAACGTGCCGATGCGATGGGTCTTGCAGAAGGTGCGGTGGTGGACATCGCCTACAAGCTACGCGAAAACACGCATCCGGATTTCGGCGGCGGGCTGGAGCTGGAGCTTTGCGACCTGGTGATGCCGGAAGGCAAAAACTAACCACGGATTTCACAGATTCTCACGGATAAAACTTGAATGTTGTTTTGATCCGCGCTTATCCGTGAAATCCATGGTGAAGCTTTAGCGGCTCTGCAACCACGTCCACAGCATATCGGGCCAGATGCGCAGCGCGGGAAAGCTCTGCGCCAGGCCTGTTCCGTGCGGGCCGTGCTGGAAGAGGTGCATCTCAACAGGCACATTGGCCTTCACCAGCGCCTCATAAAACAGCACGCTGTTAATGACGGGCACCGTTTTGTCGTCGGTGGTGGCATAGATGAATGTGGGCGGCGTCTGCGCGGTGACGTGCAGCTCGTTCGAGAGTAGATCGATCAGGGCTGGGTCGGGATTCTCACCAAGCAGATACTTCAGCGAG
>DASWOP010000301.1:0-1780 GCA_036404255.1 Acidobacteriaceae bacterium
CGCACGGACGCCACCATGCCGTCCTCGATCCAGTCGTACTCATACGCAAAGTGCAGCCGCCGCAGTGCGATGCGCACAAACGCGATCATCGCCACGGCAGACAGCGCGATCAACGCCCCGCACAGCCCCTGCACCACGCGCGCAAGCACACGCTGAACGCCTGTTTCCTCTTCTATCGGCACAGCACTATGATACCCGCACGCAAAACGGGCCCGCGAAGAAGCACTCTTCACAGGCCCGCAGATGTATGGAGTTTAGCTAAACTAATTTTGTCATTCCGAAGCGCAGCGCGCGGAATCTGCTTTTAAGTAGCGCCACACTCATCCCTCAAGAGTAAAACCCTCTAGACGGCCACAGGCTTCTCCGCGCCGATCTCCGTCAGCCGCTTGGCCAGCAGAGCCTCCAGATTCTCCAGTGCCTTGGAGAAGCCTTCAATGCCTTCCTTCAGCTTGTCGGTCGCCATGCGGTCGCCTGCGTGCATCGTGTCGAAGGTCGCCTTGTCGATGGTGAGCTTCTCGATCTGCAGCGTCTTCGCCTTCTCGGCATCCAGCTTCTTCGGCAGCTCGTCCGTGCTCGCATCCAGCTCAGCCAGCAGATCGGGCGAGATGGTCAGCAGGTCGCAGCCTGCAAGCTCGCGAATCTCACCGATGTTGCGGAAGCTCGCGCCCATCACCAGCGTCTTGTAGCCGAACTTCTTGAAGTAGTTGTAGATGCTGGTCACAGACTTCACGCCCGGATCATCCGCGCCCTCATACGTCTTGCCCGTGTCCTTCTTGTACCAGTCCAGGATGCGGCCAACGAACGGCGAGATCAGCGTGATGCCGCCCTCCGCGCACGCAATCGCCTGGTGCAGGCCAAAGAGCAGCGTCAGGTTACAGTGAATGCCTTCCTTCTCCAGCACCTCTGCCGCCTTGATGCCCTCCCACGTGGACGCAATCTTGATCAGCACGCGGTCCGTACCAATGCCGAGCTTCTTGTACCGCGCAATAATGTCGCGCGCCGTGGCAATGGTCGCCTCTGTGTCATACGAGAGACGCGCATCCACCTCGGTCGAAACGCGGCCCGGAACAATCTCCAGGATCTTCGCGCCAAACTCCACAGCGAGTTCCTTGAACGCCTCATTCGCCACATCCTTGTCGGATGCGCCCGCTTTGCTGGCACGCGCCTGCTTCAGGGTATGGTCCACAATCTCCTGATAGGCTGGCATCTTTGCCGCCTTCTCCAGCAGCGACGGATTCGTCGTGGCATCCTGCGGCTTGAACTTCTCCATCGACTGCATGTCGCCGGTATCGGCCACAACCACCGTCATGCTCTTCAACTGCTCTAGTAATGTCTTCGCCATAAGCTCCTCGTCCTGCTGTGTATTGGATGCGCACGCGCACAGGCTGGGCGCATTAGCTCCACCATTTTACTGCCAAACCGAAACAACTCCAGTTCGATTCGATCAATAGACCGCTAAATCACTGGATTTTCGAGGCTTCCCACGCCTTCCACCGTCACCCGCACCACGTCGCCAGCCTGCATCGGCGCAATCCCCGCCGGTGTGCCCGTTGGAATCAGGTCGCCCGGCTCCAGTGTCATCGCCGCGGTGATATACCGCAAAAGCTCCGCAATGGGGAAGATCAGGTCGCGCGTCGCACCCTGCTGTTTCGTCTCGCCATTCAACGTGGTCGTGATCTCCACGGACACTGACACCGGATCGATCTCGTCCGTCACCACCGGCCCCACCGGGCAGAACGTGTCGAACCCCTTGGCCCGCGACCACTGTCCATCGCTCTTC
>DASWOP010000302.1:0-6016 GCA_036404255.1 Acidobacteriaceae bacterium
TACTTTCTTTCCTGGGAAGTCCTCGGCGAAGTTCTCCGGTTTACTACCACCGGCAATACGCGCGGTGTCGTCGTGCGAATCCTTGGCTTTAACCGGTAACGGACGGGAGACACTTCCCGCACAGGAAGATCACCATGACCCACAAGCTCTACCAGGTCGATGCTTTCGCCACCCAAGTCTTCACCGGCAACCCCGCCGCCATCGTGCCGTTGGAATCCTGGCTGCCCGACGCCACCCTGCAAGCCATTGCCGAAGAAAACAACCTCGCCGAGACCGCCTTCTTCGTCCCGCAGGACGACGGCTTCCACCTCCGCTGGTTCACCCCCGCCGCCGAAGTCGATCTCTGCGGCCACGCCACCCTAGCCAGCGCCTTTGTTCTCTACGATCTCCTCGGCTACACCGCGCCACAGATCCGCTTCCACACCCGCTCCGGCGTCCTTGTGGTGGAGCGGGTGGGCGACGATCTCCGCATGACGTTTCCTGCCACCACGCCGCAGCTTTGCACTGCGCCATCTGCTCTGGCCGCGGGCCTGCGCCATACTCCCAGCCACACGCTCTGCGCGTTTGATTACATCGCCGTCTATGACACCGAAGAAGAGATCCGCAATCTCTCGCCAGACTTCAATACACTGGCAATGCTCGATCTGCGCGGAGTGGTTGCCACGGCTCCGGGGCGCGACTGCGACTTCGTCAGCCGCTTCTTTGGCCCCAAACTCCGCATCAACGAAGACCCCGTCACCGGCTCCTCCCACTGCGAACTCACGCCCTACTGGGCCCAGCGCCTTGGCCGCAACCGTCTCACCGCGCAGCAACTCTCCGCGCGCGGAGGCTCGCTCCTCTGTGAACTGAAAGGCGACCGCGTCGAACTCACTGGCCGCGCCGTTCTCTACATGACTGCCGAGATCATTCTTCCCGGCGCGTGAACTGTCTGCGCAGCGCAGTGAGATCCACTCTGCGGAGACCGCGAAGAGAGTTGCAAAGATAAACCGCATCTGCCGTTCGCAGATCATCCAGCGTGAGGACCTGTTCTTCCGCACGCGGATCGGTCTCCAGCAGATGTCGGCGAAAGACTCCCGGCAGCAGCCCGCTGGCGACCGGCGGTGTCAACAATCTCCCATCCCGCTCGATGAAGAGATTGCTGATCGCGCCCTCCGTCACTTCGCCGCGTTCGTTCAGGAAGAGCACTTCGTCAAAACCCTCTGCCCGCGCCAATGTGTACTGCTCGTCATAGAGCCTGCGCTGTGTGGTCTTGTGGCGCAGAAAGACATCGGTCGAAGACGTGCGCTGCGGAGACAGTCTCACGGGGATAGGGCGCTCCTCCGCCAAAAATTCAGCACTCTCCATCGTCACCTCGCCGCTCGCGTTCAGAAGCAGGCGAACACGATAAGCTTTCTTCGCCGCAAACGTAGCTGCGAGCGCGTGCAGCCGCGCCAAAACAGCACCGCGGTCGAAGTTGAAATGGAAGTAAGCCGCTGACGATTCCAGCCGGTCCATATGCAGCGGAAGTAAGCGAAAATCCCCATCCCACAGCATGGTTTCAATCAACTCGAACTCCGGTCGCGTGCGCGTGAGGAAAGCCGCCTTCAGCAGGCATTCGTTGTACTCGCTCGCAGGGTCAGAGTCGGCCACAATGCCGCCGCCTACGCCCATGCGGACGCGCCCATCCTTCATCACCAGCGTCCGGATCGCAACGTTGAAGGCCGCCGTGCCGTTGGGCGCGAAAAATCCGATAGCCCCCGTGTAGACGCCGCGCGGCTTCCGCTCCAACTCGCGGATGAGCTGCATGGTGCGTATCTTGGGCGCGCCCGTGATGGAGCCGCTCGGAAACATCGCCCGGAAGATCTCGTAGTAGCCCATGCCCGGGCGCAGCGTCCCGCTCACGGTCGAGGTCATCTGCAGCAGCGTCTCGTAGCTTTCGACCGAGAAGATGTCTTCCACGCAAACGCTGCCCATCGTGCAGATGCGCCCAAGATCGTTGCGCAGCAGATCGACGATCATCACGTGCTCACTGCGATTCTTTTCGTCGCATCGCAGCCGCATCGCTGCCGCAGCATCGTCCGCAATGTCGAGCCCCCGTGGCATGGTGCCCTTCATGGGCCGGGTCACAATTTTGCCCGCATCGATGCGGAAGAAGAGCTCAGGCGAGAAAGAAAGGATGTTGTAGCCCGCCACATTCAACCACGCGCCATAAGCGACGGATTGGCGCTGCTGTAGAGATTCAAAGATCGCGCCGGGAGCGCTCTCCGTATCGAATGCCACCGCGTCCGTGAAGTTGACCTGATAGGTCTCCCCGGCGGCGATGTACTCCTTGATCTTCAGGATGGCGGCGGAGTATTCATCCCGCGCAATCTCCAGCGCGACGTCGTGCAGCATCGGCTCTTTCGGCGTGGAGCGCTCTGCAGAATCACCGCCAGCATGATCGAAGACAATGGGCTCGCGATACACCCCGATCCAGGCGAACGGCACTTCGCTGGGCGCAGGCGCTGGATGATCTTCGAAGTGGTATCCACATTCGTAGGAGAAGAATCCCGCGGCATAGAGCCCGTTGCCCAGAGCAGATTCTATCTGTGTGAAGGCTCCGGGAAGGTCATCCACGTTGTGTACTGCGATAATGCTGATGGGGTTCTGGAAGAGGTAGCTGTGGTGATTGTCCACATCGAAACGCGAGGTCTCCAGCAGGATGGAGCCAGCGCTCTCAGCCGCCAGCGCGCGAATGCGGGCCGGAAGCCGAGTCCATCGCGCTGGGGAAGTGGCCATAGTTTTACCGTACGGTGACCTGCGGAGGATGTGCAAGCAGCAGCCGTTGCCTCGATTGTCACGCACCATCGAACGCGACGGCCATCATGCCTTACATGCCCGCAATCATCCCCGCCAGTAACACCGTCCGCTCCACCAGTGAGCTCTTCACCAGCGACTCATGCGCCGCATGCGCGCCCTCGCCCACCGGTCCCATCCCATCCAGCGTCGGAGTCCCCACCGCCGCGGTAAAATTCCCATCCGACCCGCCGCCTGTTGCCGCCTCGTCCAGCCTGAACCCCATCTCCGCCGCGATCTTCTGTGCGCGCCGGAATAATTTCGCAATCGCCGCCGTCCGCTCCATCGGTGGCCGGTTCATCCCTCCGCTCACCTCCAGCGTGCAGTGCTTGTCCGTGCATCGCAGCCCGCGAAAGAGCCTCTCCACCCGCGCCGCATCGCCCTGTTTCGCAATGCGCACATCCACCTCGGCCCGCGCCTCTGCCGCGATCACATTCGAACGCGTTCCCCCGCCAATCACCCCAGGATTCACCGTCAGCCCGCGCTTCAGGTCGGTAAACGTCTCCACCTTCGCCAGCAGCCGCATCAGCTCCAGCACGGCAGAATGCCCACTGGTGAAGTCCACGCCACTGTGCGCCGCCACCCCGCGCACCCGCAGCGTGTAGTCACCCACACCCTTGCGAGCCGTCTTGTAGGCTCCCTGCGCGCCCTGCGCCGGCTCCAGCACAAACGCCGCACTGCACCCGCGCGCCACCCGCTCCGTCACCGCCCTCGAAACCGGGCTGCCGATCTCCTCTTCGCTTACCAGCAGCAACACCACCGGCGTCTTCAGCGCACTGCAATCCTGCAGCGCTGCAATGGCTGTCAGCGCCATCATCACGCCAGACTTCATGTCATACACGCCCGGCCCGTATATCCTCTGCCTGTCCTCGCGCCACGGCATCGTCTTCAGCGTACCCAGCTCCCAAACCGTGTCCAGATGCCCCAGCATCAGTAGTGGTTCTTGCTTCGCGCGCACCGGCCCAAACCGCACCTCCAGCAAATCGCCGTATTCGCGCTGCTTGTGCCGCTTCACCCGCCCGCCCAGCTCCGCGCACCACTCCGCCACCAGCGCTCCAGCACGGTCCACGGCCACCTTTTCGCCACTGGGGGACTCAACTTCCACAAGTTTCCGCAGCCGTTCCAGCATCCAGCCCTGCCGTGCATTAACTGCAGTGGTAACCGCGTCCAGGCTGGCTGCTTCTGTATATCTCTTTTCCATGGCGATAGTTATACCCGACCCAGAATACCCAAAGCGCGGGTTATTTGCCTCACCTGTGGCAAAAATGACACAGATTTCACCCTTTACATCGCTGTAATCTAGCGCTTGCTGTTTGTAAGGGAGAGTCCGAGCAAGAGTGGCATCGATACCACACTTTGAACGCACCATCCGCGCCGACATCCGCTTCAGCGGTGTCGGCCTGCACAGCGGAGCCCCCGTGAAGATGCGGCTCGTTCCTGCTCCCGCTGGCTCCGGCATCGTCTTCCGCCGTACTGACTTGGATAACTTCGAAATTCCCGCCACCGGCCGCAACGTCGCCAAGGTCAGCTACGCCACCAGCCTCATGCGCCAGGGCGTCCTCATCTCCACCACCGAACACCTGCTCTCTGCCCTCATCGGCTACGGTGTAGACAACGTCATCGTCGAGCTTGACAACCTCGAGCTACCCATCCTGGATGGCAGCGCCCTCCCGTACGTGCAGGCCTTCCAGCACACTGGCCTCAAGCAGCAGCGCCGCCGCCGCGAGTACCTCCGCATCCTCAAAGACGTTGAGGTCCGCGACGGAGCCAAGTTCATCGGCGTCTACCCCGGCAGCGGCTACCAGATCCAGTACATGATCGATTTTCCCGCGCCCATCGGCCACGCCACCTTCACCGGCGACCTCGACAACGGCATCTACGCCAGCCTCATCTCGCCCGCCCGCACCTTCGGCTTCAAGGAAGACGAGCCCAAGCTGCGCGATATGGGTCTCATTCGTGGCTGTAGCGATGCGTGCGCCATCATCGTCGCCGGAGGCGCTGTGCAGAACGGCCCCCTGCGCTTCACCGATGAGTTCGTCCGCCACAAGGTGCTTGACCTCATTGGCGACCTCGCCCTTGCCGGACGCCGCATTCAGGGCCGCGTCGTGGCAGAGCGCGCCGGCCACGCCATGCACACTGCATTGGTTTCAAGGCTGATGCGCGACCGCTCCGCCTGGGAGCTTGCCCACGTCTACGATGAAGTCGCAGAGCCCGAAACCGAGCGCGTTCCCGCCCTGCAGCTTGCTACCGCTTAGCACCAATCCCTAAACTCACCGGACGTGTGCCCGTGGTTATCCGTGCAGCCCGTCAAGTTCACCGTTAAGGACCCGTGAAACGCGCATAAACTTACACGGGTGCTCGAACGCGTCTTCCTCAGCAATTTGGCGTAATATCCCGCTCAATTCGCCACAATCGAAGCCTCTACCGGTAGACCGCCAACGGCCCATCTTCCGAAGTCAGCTCGCGATACTCAAAGTACATCCGTGTCCGCCACCGCACGATCATCCCAAACGCCAGCACAAAGAACAGCGCGCCCGTCTGCGGCACTGTCAGTATCGTGTCGAAATATCCACGCGCCAGAATGCGAATCGCAGCCAGCACCAACACCACGGTAAAGAACGCGGTCGACCGCTGCATCATCACTGCGTCGTCCTGCTTCACCAGCCGCGAAGTCTTCAGCAGTGGGTAAGCTAGAACGATCGCCCCGAGCAGAAACGCGCTCACCGCCCACCCCCACGGAATACGAAACGCAGGAACAAAAAACATGCAGAACCCTGTCGCCATCCCCAGCGGCGGAATCACGATCTTCTTCACCGAAACCGCGCTCCGCCCCTCGCGAATGCGCCACGTCATAACTGCCGCGAGGCCAGCGAGTGAACCAAGGATCGATGTTCCAGCGGGAAGATGCATCATCATAGAGATAGTTTAAGCTATTTGCTTGCCCGGTTCGGTTCCGGCCGATTGGTCGAATACCGATTCCACGGTGATTTTTACTACAGCATGCGGCGTGGGAAGTCCCTTATACAACTCCTTCACCTGCCAGCAGGTGGCCTCGTAGAGCCGTCCCGAATCCAGAACTTCGGCAGTGCCCTTGAGCTGATAGCCCTTGCCGTTGGAAACATCCGCAATCGTGACCGCGATCTTATTGTTTTCGATCAGGTTCTTCCTGGTCTTCAATGAAAAAATATCGGCGAACAGAATA
>DASWOP010000303.1:0-2954 GCA_036404255.1 Acidobacteriaceae bacterium
GCGCGATAGCGGACCTTGTTCTTCTTGACCAGGGCAATGGCTTCGTTCGCCTTGTCCATGGCAAAGACTTCGGTCATGGCTTTTACGTTGTGACGGGCGGCCACCTGGAGCATCTCGCGCAGATCGCGCGGGCTGCCGGTCGGGCTGCCGGCCACGGCGCGCTGGCCCGAGATGAGCGGGAAGGCCTGCAGCGTAATCGGCTTGGGCGGAACGCCGAGGAAGCAGAGTGTGCCCTTGGGACGCAGAGCGTTCACGTAGGATTGCCAGTCCTGATCGGCGTTGGCCGTATTGAGGATCAGGTCGAACTCGCCGGCAAGGTTCTTGAGTGCGGCAGTCTCATGGGTGCTGACGAAGTGGTTGGCGCCGAGCGAGCGGGCCTCTTCTTCCTTGTCCTTTGAGGTCGAGATTGCGGTGACATCCGCTCCGAACGCGCGGGCGAACTGCAGCGCAAGATGTCCAAGGCCCCCGATACCGATGACTGCGACTTTGGAGAACGGACGAACGCCGAGGTTGCGGAGCGGGCTGTAGACGGTGATACCGGCGCAGAGCAGGGGGCCGGTGCCTTCACTTGCCAGGGCTTCGGGGATAGGGATGGCGAACTTGGAGTTGACGCGGATGGAGTCGGCATAGCCGCCGTTGCGGCCTATGCAGGTGGGCTGTGCCTGTGCGCAGAGATGCTCGTCGCCCTGCAGGCACCATTCGCAGATCCCGCAGCTATCTGCCTGCCAACCGACGCCGACGCGCTGGCCAACTTCGCGGTCGCGGACGGCGGAGCCGACGGCTTCTACCGTGCCAACGACCTCATGGCCAGGAATGAAGGGAAACTGGCTGATGCCCCAGTCATTGTCAATCAGGTGGAGATCGGAGTGGCATATTCCGCAGTGCGATATGCGGATTTCAACTTCGTTCGGCTTCAGTTCGCCGGCATCATATTTGTAGGGAAGCAATTCTGCGCCGGCAGCGTGCGCGGCAATACCATGTATGGTGGACATCTGAGTGAAAGGCCTCGTATCGATTGCAGTGAAATCGGTTATTTAAATAGATGATAGAACAATGCTAAAGGGAGTGTTCCGGGGCAGATTTATTTTGCGCGTGTTCTGTTGTCCTGCATTTGAAACATCTCGCTGGAACAAACGTCAAAACGTGGTAAGGATGGGCATGACATTGCAAATGAAGCGTTTGGTGGGAGTTACGGTTGCGGTGTGCTGGCTGGCGCAGGGAAATCTGGTGCGTTGCCAGGCGCAGAGCCAAGCCACGCCACCACCGGCAGGCACGCAGACGGCCAGCCCACCGAGCCAGGAAGACACTGGCCCGGCAACGGATAACGGGCCCATTGTGATCCCGAAGAAGAAGCCGGCTGATGCGGCTCCTCCTGCGCCACCCGCGCCGTCGCAGCCGGTGGTTGTGAATCCGCCGAAGATGGCGAATGTAACCATCCGTGTCGATAGCTCGCTGGTGAACGTGGATGTGAGCGTTCTGCTGGATAAGACGAAGATGTTTGTGCCAAACCTGACGGCCAAGAACTTTGCAGTATATGAGGATGGTGTGCGGCAGCCCATCCGCGACGTGAAGATCACGCAGACGCCGATTACCGCCGTGATGCTGCTTGAGTTTGCGGCAAACAGCTGGGCCTTCATCAACGATATGCGTAATTCTGCCGGGGTGTTTTTCGATCAACTGCGGCCGGACGACTACGTTGCTGTGATCACGTACGACATGCGCACCCAGATATTGACGGACTTCACATCGGACAAGACGGTGGTTCAGAATTCACTGAATATGCTGACTATTCCCGGGATGAGAGAGAGTAATTTGTTTGACGCGCTCTACGAGACGCTGGATCGGCTGTCGCGGGTGGAGGGACGGAAGGATATTGTCCTGATCTCCAGTGGACGCGACACCTTCAGCAAGCTCACCCTGGACCAGATACTGGCAAAGGTGAAGGCGACGCCGAATGTAACGATCTACGCTGTTGGGACGGGGCAGTTTGCGCGCGAGATGACGGACGGCTACGGACGCATGGGGCCGATATCGCGCATGGATTATCTGCAGGCTGACAATCAGATGAAGACGTTCGCGCAGATAACGGGTGGGCAGGCATTTTTCCCGCTGTTTCAGGGCGCGTTGCCGGATGTCTTCAGGGCGATCAATCAGCAGATGCGCAGCGAATACATTGTGACCTACAAGCCGACGAACATGGCGCTGGACGGCACCTATCGCAAACTGCATGTGGAATTGGTGGATGACGAAGGGCATCCGCTGATCATTGCGGATGAGAAACACCGGCCGCTGAAGTACAGCATTATCGCGCGGCCTGGGTATACGGCGAAGAGAGCGGTGGAGTAAGGCTAGCTTTAATGCATTCTATTGAGTGACATATCTGCACAAAAATTAATCCAAAATATACCGAACTGAATCATCCAGCATTGATAGGGCGTTAGTGGGTAACGCTTAGTGCTTACGATAAACGCCAACGTGCACGAAAAAACCATTCTCCCTGCAATAAACAAGGCGAGAGCGTTATTATCCCAACCACCTAGCACACATAGAAGATGTATACGCCATATGCCAAATAACAATAATATGGCGATTAGTATAGCTGTCGTTACTTTCTTATTGAACATAAACTGGCTCGAACCTCACGTCTTAGTTGATGGGACTCGCCCTCACTAGCCGCTGTGGCGGGGTGTTGAGTGCTTTAAAGATGCGATAGTCTTCATTCGGTTAGGGGAGTAGAGCAATTATAGGGTGGTTTTGCCTAGGCGGCTGACGTGTTCCAATAGAAGTTGCTGGATTTTGGAGAAGGAAAGAGACTTAGAAATATGCCTTTGAATTGCGGGATTGTCGGGCTGCCGAATGTGGGCAAGTCCACCATTTTTAACGCGCTGACAGCGGCAGAAGCGCAGGCGGCGAATTATCCGTTCTGTACGATTGACCCGAATGTGGGCATTGTG
>DASWOP010000304.1:0-16943 GCA_036404255.1 Acidobacteriaceae bacterium
AAGGCCAGCGGGCCGTCGAGGATTGCGCCGGTGATCTGGCCGCGGTCCGACATCTTGCAGAGAGCAGCAGCGTCCAGCGTGGAGATCATCTTGCAGTTGATCGTCTCAACCGCGGAGAGGATGGCGACGCGGGGCGTTTCAATGCCGAGCTCGTGGGCCAGGTCGATCGCATTCTGCGTGATGGAGACCTTGTCTTCCAGCGTCGGTGCGATGTTGATGGCGGCGTCGGTAATGAGCAGCGTGCGGTTGTAGCGCGGTGCTTCCATGACGAACACGTGGCTGATGCGGCGCGAAGTGCGCAGGCCAGTTTCCTTCGCAACGACGTACTTCATCAGCAGGTCGGTGTGGAGGCTGCCCTTCATCAGAGCGCCGGCGCGGTTGGTCTTGCAGAGCTCAACGGCTTTGGCCGCGGCTTCTTCTTCCGTGGCGACTTCGATGAGGCGGTAGGGCTTGATGTTGAGGTCGAGGTCCTTCGCGATGGCTGCGATCTCGGCGGCGTCGCCAACCAGGATAGGCTCGATCAGTCCGGCTTCGGCTGCCTCTACGGCGCCGGCCAGTGCTACGGTGCTGTGCGGCCAGCAGACGGCAACGGGAATCGCGGGGTGCTCAGCACGCGTCTTCAGCAGCGAGTGCAGCAGGTAAAAGTGGTTCGTGTTTCCTGCCTTCGCAAATTCAAAACCTGTGGTGGTGGCGGGCGCGCTCATAGATACATATCTCCTGATGCCTTTACGGCGATGTCTCTATGATGGGCTTAAATTGCCCATTTGTGGTGTGATGGGCGTCACTCAGAAGAGATGATGTGCCACAATGTGGCACCGGAAAAGATATAGGCCAACGAATTCAACCGTTTGCGGACACGTCGGCGGGTGGCGAATATCGGATCAACGGAAGATATAGGGCACAGCGGGCGGCAGCACGGGCTCCGGCAGCTTGGGCCCCTCGATTGCAACGGCATGCAGCAGCCCGATGCCGTGCACATTGTGCGTGCGCAGCAACGGCCCGCTGAAGCCAGTGACGGCGATGTTGCGCAGCACAACGCCGCGCATGTTCGCCAGCGAGATGCCCTGGGCGCAGGTGCCGGTCACGTTGCTGAGCGTGAAACCCTCGATGGGCCGGTCAGGATGCACGGCGGTTCCATCCACCAGCACGGGGCAGTCCGTGACCTTGATGTTGCTGAAGCGGAGGTTCTTCGCCGTTGGAATGCCTTCCATGCCGGGGACAGGGTCCTGATCCTGCAGGCCACTGTTCAGCATGTTCAGCCGGAGGAAGCTCGCCTGCACGCCGGAGACTTCGAGCCCATCGGCCACGAAGTTTTCCAGGAATGGGCCACGCCCCGGGCGGCTCTTGATGTAGATGGCGTGAGATTTTGCAGCGGTAAATTTGCAGTTCTTGATGCTCACGTTGCGGATACCGCCGGAGGTTTCGCTGCCGATGCCGATGCAGGCAAAGATGGAGTCGGCGAAGGTGCAGTTGGAGATGTGCACGTCTTCTGTGGGCTGGTGCATGGTGTAGCCCTCTTCGCCGCGGCCGGATTTCAGCGAGATGCAGTCGTCGCCAGTGGAGATGTCGCAGCGGTCGATGCGCACGTGCCTGCATGAGTCCACGTCGATGCCGTCGCCGTTGCCGCCCGTGCTGCGGATGGTGAGCCCGCTGATGCTGACGTTTGCGCACTCCGTCGGATGGATGGACCACATGCGGTAGTAGCTGGTGGAGAAATCCTCCAGCCGCACGCCGTCGCAGCGGATGGGTTCGATCAGGGCGGGATGGCGCAGTGGAGATTCTTTCGTGGGCCGTCCGCCGAGCGCATTCGCGCCTACAATCTTGCCAGGGCCAACGATGCCCGTCCTCTGCGCATCAATGGCGTAGAAGAGCCCAACGTGCCCGGGAATCCACTTGCCCTCCCAGCGCACTTCGCTGACGGGATAATCGTCCATGTTGTCCGAGCCGAGGACGACAGTATCCGCCTCCAGCCGCAGCAGCACGTTGGAACGCAACTGAATCGCTCCGCTCAGATACTTGCCCGCAGACAGCAGCACTTCGCCGCCGCCGAGAACGGCGCAGCGGTCGATGGTGCGCTGGATCGCTGCGGTGTCCTTTGTGGTGCCGTCGCCGGTGGTGCCAAAGTCGCGGACGTTGAGGCGAACTTTGGGCGGCGCTGGCTGCGGCTTCGCAGCCGTTGCGGTGACTGCCAGCAGTGGCCGTGCAAAGGGAGCCGCGATCATGCTGCAGCCAACGGCCCGCAGAAATCCACGGCGCGCTAAGTTCTTCATCATCACAACTCCGGATGCAGATGCATCTTCAAAAACTGAATATAGATCTCCCAGTCGGAAGGCACCATGCCGTGACCGCCATCGTGCATGGAATAGCTGAGATCGTGCAGGATGGGCTGCTTTGCATCCGGCCACACGGTCGTGTCCAGCGGATCTTTGCCGAGCAGCTTATAGACCGGAGCAGCGGCGACGGCGGCGAGAAATTCGCCCTTGGGATCGGACCAGTAATCCGTGTTGCCGGTCTGCAGCAGCAACGGGCGCGGCGCCACCAGCGCGACGAGCATGTGCGCATCCATCGGCATATTCTCCCCGCGCGGAACGTATTTTGCCCAGTTACCGGCAAACTGGTATGGGTACCGGGTAGGCGCTTCCAGATGGGCGATCGTCTCGCCGTAGTTGCGGCGGCTGAGTGCAGCGCCGCCCTCGCCCGAACAGCTTGCGATCACTGCTGCAAAGCGCTGGTCGTGCGCGCCGGCCCACATCACCGTCTTGCCCAGGCGGGAGATGCCGTGGATGGCGACCCGGTGCGCGTCGATCTTCGCGTCCGTCTCAAAATAATCCTGCACGCGGCTCATGCCCCATGCCCACGCGGAGATGGTGCCCCACTCGTCCGGCGCGGGCTGCGTCTGCCCCGGCTTCAGATAGCGAGCACGGATGCCGTTGGCAAATCCGCCCGGATAATCCGGCTCCACATCGCCGTAGTAGAACGTCGCCACGCCGAAGCCGGCATCCAGCAGCGGCTCAACGTTCAGCCTGCCGAAGGTGCGGCCCTGCTTCGCGGGTATCTTCGTGTTGGTCTTGGGGTCCCAGACGAAGTCGGGCGCAATGCCTGGGTCATCGACCATGCTGGAGGGCGCGCTGAAGCTGATATTCAGCAGCATTGGCACCGGCTTCTTCGCCGCCGCGGGTAGATAGATCAGCAGGTGGATGGCGGGATAGCCCACGTCCGTATTGCCCTTGGGCGCAAGGTGGATGACGACCTGTTTGCGTATCGCCTTGCCGTTCAGCGCCGGGCTTCCCTTGTCGATGACGTCGAAGCTCTCGTTTGCCGGGCGGCCCGGCGCGCGACCGTACTGCTGGGTCTCATACATCTGCACAATCTCAGGCCGCCGCTTCTTGGTCCACGTCTTCGCATCGCGAACCGGCGTGCCGTCGTTCAACTTCAGCGGATCGGGCAGCGTGTAGGTGCCTACTTTGGTTTCGTCGTAATTGACCGGGATTTCGGCGACGATACTGGCCGGAGTTTTAGCCGCCACAGGTTGAGCATTGGCGGCTGCTGGAGCATGCGCCGGTTCGCTGGCCTGTGCGGCCCGCATCTCTATGGCAACGGTTGTCTCTGCAAGCAGAAGGAGCGGGAGGGCAAATCTCAAGCGCATGGTCGAACTCTTTGCAAAGCGAAAATAGCGGCAACGCAACCCTAGATTCCATAGACTCGCATGTCAACAAACCGACAAAGCCGCAGATGCTGGCGTGATCCACGAGGGCAATGATCGCCGCCGCGTTCCGTCTGCGGCCCTGTCGGAAATGACGGCGGCAGCGTTGCAGTAGTTTCACTGAGTCGGCTGGAGCCCCTCATTCTTTAGCGGCTTAGCCGGATTCTTACTGCTCGTGAGTAGGCGATTATCTCTTCCCTGTGTCTATTCCGCCACAAATGCCTAAGTGGTTGAAAATTGCAACAATTTTTACCACTATGTGATATTTGCGGATAAAACCAGCGTAACTATATGAAAATAAAAACAAAAAAATAGTCAAAAAAAATACTTTGACAAACATATGTTGATTGACGTAATCTGTTGACGGTCACCATTTGACTTCATGGAGGTAATACTAATGCGAACACTTATTGCTAGCTTACTTGTACTTTCCCCCGTACTTCTGCATGCCCAGGCAAGCAAGCAGGCTGCAGACGCCAAGCTGTTTATGCCCGTCGCAGCAGCATCCGTGTCCACCACCACAACCACTCCCAAACCGGCCCTCCGCATCAGCACCGGAATTACCGCCGCCAAGCTGGTCAGCAAGCCGAACGTCGCGTTCACCGCGTCTGAGATCAATGCAGACAATAACCAGGTTGTAGTCCGCCTGTTGGTTGACGAGAAGGGCGCTGTTCAGAATGCTGAGATCGTCAAGTCGCTGAGCCCGCAGCTGGATCAGCGTGTTCTGGCCGCAGTTCGCGCCGCCCAATTCCGCCCCGCGGTTCTGGATGCGCAGGCTGTTGCAGAGAATGTAAACCTGACGTTCGTATTCCAGAAGTAACCTTGTACCTCGTAGTTCAGGGCCCCCGAGCGTACTCGGGAAATCTGAACCCGGCATCAGACTGAACCAGGCTGAGCAGGGATCCAGAGAAAGAGGCATCTTGAGTTGTTCGAGATGTTCCTCCGCCCCTTCTCACAGGCAATAAACCGGCTTGTGAGAAGATTGCAGTCCGGGAATGCGCCACTCGCGCGAGCCAATCACACCTACAAGGCTTGCTGCTGGAGTTTGGCCGTCCGGCCACCGGACCGATATTCGCTTCCACATGGATTCCATCTTTAGGCAGCTTCGTGCTGTCCATGCCATACTTTGGCCAATGGGGAAGGCCGACGCCGATTTGCGGCATCGCCTGACGCCCCGGCCAAGGAGTGGGAGATGTGCGCCGCCGCAACAATCGATAGCCAGCAAAATGCGAGCCAGCAAAGGGCGCAGCTCCTGGTCCACGGCGTGGTGCAGGGCGTGGGCTTCCGGCCCTACGTCTACCAACTCGCCCGGCAGCACGGCCTGACCGGCTTTGTGATGAACTCGACCGCCGGTGTGGTGATTGAGATTGAGGGTGCGCCGGAGGTGCTGGACGCATTTGTGCTGGCGCTCACGGCGCAGGCTCCTCCGCTGGTGGAGATTCGCGATGTAGCGCGCGCCGCTCTGGCCGTGGCGGGCGACCGCGAGTTCGTGATCCGCGCGAGCGATGTTGGTCCAGTCGCATTCACCCTGATCCCGCCAGACATCTGTGTCTGCGACGACTGCCTGCGCGACGTGCGCGACCCCGCGAACCGCCGCTTTGAATATCCCTTCACCAATTGCACCAACTGCGGTCCCCGCTACAGCATCATCGAAGACATCCCTTACGACCGCAGCGCCACCACCATGGCGGAGTTCGCTATGTGCGCCGACTGCCGCGCCGAGTATGAAGATCCCTCGAACCGCCGTTTCCACGCGCAGCCGAATGCATGCGCCGTCTGCGGCCCGCGCATGCGGCTCTCTGCTGACGGGCGCGAAGTGGAGAGCGCCGATGCGCGCGCCGTTCTGGAACCGGTGGCGGAGATGCTGCGCGACGGCGGCATTGTGGCGTGGAAGGGCCTGGGCGGATACCAACTTGCCTGCGATGCCCGCCAGCCGAAGGCCGTAGAGGAGTTGCGCCGCCGCAAGCGCCGCAGCGAGAAGCCCTTTGCCGTGATGGTCGCCGATGTGGCCGATGCGGAGAGCATCTGTATTGTCTCTGCCGCGGAACGAGCCGCGCTGGTCAGCCGTGAGCGCCCCATCGTTCTTCTGCGCCGCAGACCGGAGGCCGCGCTGGCGGAAGATGTCTCTCCGCGCAATCCCATGACCGGCGTCATGCTGCCCTGCACGCCCATGCACGACCTTCTCTTCCGCGTTCTTCGCGAAAACGCTTTGCGCGAAAAGATGGCCCAGCCGGTCGTGCTCGTCATGACCAGCGGCAACGTGAGCGAAGAGCCCATCGTCATCGGCGAAGCGGAGGCGGAGCAGCAGCTCGGCGAAATCGCAGACGCCTTCGCCCACCATAACCGCCGCATCCACACCCGGGTAGACGACTCAATCGTCCGTATCTTTGACGACGAGCCCATGGTGATGCGCCGCGCCCGCGGCTACGCTCCGCAGCCCGTCTGGCTGGGGCTTGGAGAGGCCGAAGTGCTGGCCTGTGGCGCGCAGCAGAAGAGCACCTTCTGCCTGACCAAGGCAGGCTTTGCACTGCCCAGCCAGCACTTGGGCGATCTGGAGAACTACGAGACCCTGCAATTCTTCGAGCAGACGCAGGAGCGTATGCAGCGCCTCTTTCATGTGTCTCCAAAAGTGATTGCGCACGATCTGCACCCCAACTATATGAGTACGCGGCTGGCGCTGAGCCTGCCGGCGGAGCGCCGCATCGGCGTGCAGCACCACCACGCCCACATTGCGAGCTGCATGGCCGAGCATCAGCTTGAGGGCAGCGTGATCGGCCTGGCGTGGGACGGCACCGGCTTCGGCACCGACGGCACCATCTGGGGCGGCGAATTTCTGGCGGCGGGGCTTGCGGGATTCGAACGCTTTGGCCACCTGCGCAATGTTCTGTTGGCGGGCGGCGATGCCGCCGTCCGCGAACCGTGGCGCGTGGCCCGCAGCTATCTCCGCGATGCCTTCGGCACTGCGATTCCGGAGCACGCTGTAGCGCCTGTCTCCGGGGGAAAGCTCCGGCTGGTGGACGCGATGCTGGACCGCCGCTTAAATGCAGTCGAGACCTCCTCCTGCGGTCGCCTCTTTGACGCAGTGGCGTCGCTGATTGGGCTGCGACACAGGGTCTCGTTTGAGGGGCAGGCGGCGATGGAGCTGGAAGCCATTGCATCGGGAGAGCTTACCGAGCGTTACGAGGTCGCTTTTGACGGGGGCGAAGTCGATCTCCGCCCCATGGTGCGCCAGGTCGTGCAGGACGTAGCCGCGGGTATAGATCAGCCGCGCATTGCCGCCCGCTTTCACAATACCTTGGTCGCCGTCGCTGTGGAGATGAGCCGCCAGATGAAGCAGCAGTTTGGGTTACGCCGCGTCTGCCTCAGCGGTGGATGCTTCCAGAATCTCCGCTTGCTCAGTGGCTGTGTCCAATCGCTGCGTGCCGAGGGATTCGAAGTCTTCTACCAGCGCAAAGTTCCTGCGAACGACGGCGGCATCTCGCTGGGACAAGCATCGGTCGCATGTGAAATCATAAAGACAGAGGGTTAGTACACATGTGCCTGGCGATTCCCGGAAAAGTGATTGAGACGTACACCGACGGCGCCGGCATGCGTATGGCCCGGGTACAGTTCGGCGGCGTCGTGCGCGAAGCCTGTTTGGAATATGTCCCCGAGACAAAGGTGGGCGAGTACGTGCTGGTGCATGTCGGCTTCGCCATCAGCACCATCGACGAAGAAGAGGCGCAGCGCACCTACGATGCTCTGACGGAGCTGGATCAACTCGGCGAACTCGACGTGCCCGAAGTGGAAGAGGCAAAGGCGACAGGGACGGGCTCTTGAAGTATCTTGACGAATATCGTGATGGCGGCATCGCGGCAAAGATCGTGGCAGAGATCAAGCGCGTGCAGACCAGACCGTGGGTCATCATGGAGGTCTGCGGCGGCCAGACGCACTCCATCGTAAAAAACGGGATCGACTATTTGCTGCCCGAAGGCGTGGAGCTTGTCCACGGCCCCGGCTGCCCGGTCTGCGTCACGCCGCTGGAGATGATTGACCGCGCCCACGCCATCGCGCGGCAGCCAAACGTGATCTTCTGTTCCTTCGGCGACATGCTGCGCGTGCCCGGATCAGACGGCGATCTCTTCAGCATCAAGTCGCTCGGCGGCGATGTGCGCGTAGTCTACTCGCCGCTCGACTGCCTCAAAATTGCGCGTGCGAATCCTGACAAGCAGGTCGTCTTCTTCGCCATCGGATTTGAAACCACTGCTCCCGCCAATGCAATGCTTGCGTGGCGCGCGCGGCAGGACGGCCTGAACAACGTATCGCTGCTTGTCTCGCACGTTCTGGTGCCGCCTGCGATGGAAGCGGTCCTGAGCTCGTCGCGAAATCGCGTGCAGGGATTTCTTGGCCCTGGCCACGTCTGCGCCGTGGTTGGCTACAGCGAGTACGAGCCTCTGGCCGAGCGCTTCCACGTGCCCATCGTGATCTCCGGCTTTGAGCCGATCGATATTCTGGAAGGCGTGCTGATGCTGTTGCAACAACTGGAATCAGGCCGCGCCGTGGTGGAGAACCAATACTCCCGCGTCCTCTCGCGCGAAGGCAATCTGCCCGCGCAGCAGTTGGTGGACAAAATATTTGAAGTAGGCGACCGCAAGTGGCGCGGCGTTGGTACGATTCCGCACAGCGGTCTGCACTTACGCGCGGAGTTCGCCGATCTCGATGCCGAGCGGCGCTTCGATGTTGCATCCATCGACACCATGGAGCCGGAGATCTGCATCGCCGGAGAGATTTTGCAGGGCATCAGGAAGCCGCATGATTGTCCCGCGTTCGGAACCCTGTGCGATCCACAGCACCCGCTGGGCGCGACGATGGTCTCCGCCGAGGGCGCCTGCGCGGCATACTACGCGTATGGCCGCCACTTGAAGCCCGCACTGGTAAGCATCGGAGGGCAGCAGTGAGCACGAGCAAGACGCAGGAACCGGAAGAGCAGAAAGCGTTGGGCGCATTTGGCGAGTGCCCGTTGCCGATCTTTGAGCACCCGCAGATCGTGATGGGCCACGGCAGCGGCGGCAAACTCTCTGCCGAGCTGATTGAAAAAGTCTTCGTCAGCCAGTTTCGCAACGCGACGCTGGAACGCATGGACGACCAGGCCGCGCTGGAGATCAACGGCACGCGCCTCGCCTTCACCACAGACTCATTCGTCGTCACGCCCATCTTCTTTCCCGGCGGAGACATTGGCTCGCTCGCCGTCAATGGCACCGTCAACGATCTCGCAATGGGCGGCGCGAAGCCGCTGTATCTCTCCGCCGCGTTCATCCTGGAAGAGGGCCTGCCCGCGGACGAACTGCGCCGCGTGGTGGAATCCATGCGTATTGCGGCAGACGCAGCCGGTGTGCAGATCGTAACCGGAGACACCAAGGTCGTGAATCGCGGCAAGGGCGACAAGATCTTCATCAACACCACCGGCATCGGCGTGGTGGAAGACGGCGTTCAGCTTTCAGCCGACCGCGCGCAGCCGGGCGATAAAATTCTATTGAGCGGCTACATCGGCGACCACGGCATCACCATTCTTTCGCAGCGCGAGAACCTTGAGTTTGAGAGCGCACTGCAGAGTGACTGCGCCGGCCTGTGGGGCCTTGTGCGCGCAATGATGGATGCAGCCGGAGAAAATCTTGACGGCCTGCGCTGCATGCGCGACCCAACCCGTGGCGGTGTGGCGACTACACTGAATGAGATTGCCGGACGCTCGCGCATGGGCATGCTGCTGCAGGAAGACAAGATCCCCGTACGCGATACCGTGCGCGGCGCATGCGAAGTCCTCGGGCTCGACCCGCTTTATGTTGCGAATGAGGGTAAGCTCGTTGCCATCGCCGCGCCGGAGATTGCCGATCAAGTGCTGGCAGCAATGCAGGCGCATCCGCTGGGCAAAGACAGCAGCATCATCGGCGAAGTGGTAGCAGAGCACGCTGGCATGGTGCTGATGAAGACCGGCATCGGCGGTACGCGCGTGGTCGATGTGATGTTCGGCGAGCAATTGCCAAGAATCTGTTAGAAGAAGTGGGTGTTGCGGTGTGTTAATCCGCAAAGCGCACCACTCCTGAAGAAAGTTGTCGCGATGTTATCTCTAATCCGGAATTTGCTCGATGATCGAGCCGAGAATACCCGCTCCCGGATCGTGGGCATCTACACCATTCTTCTGGTCTTTAACGTGGGCGCGTGGCTGTGGGCCTTCATCGCGTTTCAACGCCATCCCGTGCTGCTGGGCACTGCATTTCTCGCGTACAGTCTGGGCCTGCGCCACGCAGTGGATGCTGACCACATCTCCGCCATAGACAACGTAACCCGCAAGCTGATGCAGGAAGGTAAGCGCCCCGTCGCAGTCGGCTTCATGTTCTCGCTCGGCCACTCCACCGTCGTCGTGCTCGGTTCCATTGCCATCGCCGCCACGGCGCGCGCGCTGGAGCATCGTATGGATGCGGTGCGTGAAGTCGGCGGCCTCATCGGCACATTGGTATCGTGCCTGTTTCTCTTCGGCATTGCGATTGTGAACCTCGTCGTTCTGCGCTCCATCTGCCGCGCCTTCCAGCGCGTGCGCCGCGGCGAGCCCTACGTCGAAGAAGACTTCGACCTCCTGCTCGGTAGTCGCGGATTCCTCTCGCGCCTCTTCCGCCCCATGTTCAACATGATCCGATGTAGCTGGCACATGTATCCGCTCGGTGTACTCTTCGGCCTTGGGTTCGATACCGCCACCGAGATCGGCGTCCTCGGCATCTCTGCCGCGGAAGCCTCCAAGGGCATCTCGCTGTGGGCGATTATGGTCTTTCCCATCCTCTTCGCTGCGGGCATGTGCCTGATCGATACCACGGACAACATCCTGATGCTTGGCGCCTACGGCTGGGCCTTCATCAAGCCGATCCGCAAGCTCTACTACAACATCACCATCACCTTCGTTTCCGTAATCGTCGCGGTCGCAGTCGGTGGCGTAGAAGCACTCGGCCTGCTGGCCGCGCACTTTCATCCCAAGGGTCGCATCTGGGATTGGGTTGGCAGACTGAATGAAAACTTCGGTGTGCTTGGCTACTTCATCATCGGCTTATTCGTTGCGAGCTGGATCGTCTCCATCGCGATCTACCGCTGGCGCGACTACGACAGCATCGAAGCGGGCGTGTAAACTCTACCGCCAGTAAATACTGAACCGGCCAATCTTTGTTGTGTGTGGCAGCGCGCTCACGACCGCATTGCGCAGTTCGGGTGATGCTGCTCCACTCTGAAAGAATGATTCATCATTGAGCGCCACCAGTTGCAACTCGCCAGAGCGCAGTGCGGCCAGCACATCGGCAAGCGGCGCGCCGGTGTCATCGCGCGTTGGATTCTTCAGTCCACTCAGGAAATATAGCTCAGGGCAGTCGTTGCCTGCATAGAGTAGACCATTCGGCGAATGTGCCTGCAGGAATGGAACCACCTCGTCATACCGTGGCGTAGTCGTGGGATCGATCATCAGCCCACCCGCACGCGGCAGTATGAGCGGCTGCAACCGGCTCACGCGCAATTCCGGGGCATAGATGTGTTTTGCAACCATCGCGAAGATCCCGAAGGCCAGAAAAAATACCAACAGCACAGAGAGAATATTTTTACCCGGCACGTAGCTCCGCGACGCAACCGCCGCAACCGTAGCCAGCAGCACAAACGGCGCGGCATAGCAGAAGTAGGTCACGTACGGCACCGGATATTGCACCAGCGAGCACATTGCCGCGAGCGCAATCAACAGCATAATGCGTTGCCGTGCGTGCTCCGCTCCGCTCCCCCATCGCGGCCCGGCAACGATCATCGCCACCCCCAGCAGCACGGCAAGCGGAGTGAAGGTGCCCGCCATCAGCCACGTATCCTGCAGGCCCTGAAGGAATATGGAGCAGCCGAGTACCGCCGTCAATCCAAGCGCAATCAGCACCGCCGCAATCTTCTTCTGCGCACGCATCGAATAGAGCGCAAACAAAATCAGCGCCAGCGTGACCAGTCCATAGCACGCATCGCCAATGCTGGGGGCGTGCTGCCGTCCCGCAAGCCCCACCATCCGCGCAGACGCGCTGCCCATCACGCCGTGTATCAACAGCGCAACGGAGTGCGATGCAACATAGGGGATGAGGTAGAGCGCAATAACAATCACAACGCCAAGCAGGAATGGAATCACGAGCGCGAATAATCTGCTGAAGCGTTCCATGCTGGAGCGAGCAGATGGTTTGCGTTCGCGCCACAGCAGCAGCGCCACACAGAGTGCAGACGGCAACAGAAAATTGTAGATAGCCCCGTCCCAGATCTCAGGCCATACAACGCCGGTCAGCAGCACGAGATACAGCCCCAGCAGCGCGGAACACACCACGCGATAGACGCCGCAGGCCTTTCGCGGCAGCGTAAAGAGGGAATTGGACTGCTCCACAAACAGCAGGAACATCAGCACTGCGGCAACATAGTAAACGCCGATGATCTTGATCAGGATCGAAGCGCCGCCGCACACTCCCGCAACGAACAGCCAACGCCGCGTGCGTACATCAATATAGCGAAGCAGTGCCGCCGCGCCGAAGCTTGCGAAGAAGAGGTTGTACCATGACGGCATGGCCGCGGGATAGTTGGGATAGCTCCAACTAACCGCCGTCAGCGTGACCAGTGCGGCACCCAGCGGTGCAAGCATTCTGCGCGCCATGTAGTAGACCGCCGCCACCCAGATCACGAAGAAGAAGCACGCTGCGATCCGCAGCGAAAGCAGATTCACTCCGAAGAGGTGGAAGGCGGCTGCGTGAATAAAGCTGAGTCCACCGGTATAGATCTCCGTGAAATCGCGCTGCGGCAGTTGTCCCTGGTAGACGCGCATCGCACTCTGCGCGAGCGTTCCCTCGTCGCTTGGAACCCACCCGACGCGCAGCAGGCAGCCTGCATAGAGCGCGCTCAGAATCATGACCGCAAGCAGTGCGATCACGTCCGGTCGGATTCTGCGTTTCGTCAGTTGAATGGGAGCCTGCAAGTTTTCCAATCTCGAAATAAGCCATTCACTCCGGTTGCCGGAGTGGGCCTGAAAACACAGTAACATCGCAGACGGAATGCGTCGCTCTGTAAATTTTTCTCCGTCACTTGCAAAGCATTGGGGCAGACGCCTCAAGCGCCTGCCCCTCTTGCGATTCTAAGAAATCCTCTCTCAACTAATAGTGGAAGCGATAGCGCACCTCTCCATAGATCTGCCGCGGATCGTTGGAATGAAATCCGCCAAACGTAAGGCTGTTATCCAGCAGCACCCTGCGATTGGCCACGTTGATAAAATTCACCGCGACGGTCATCCGCTCGCCGAAGCTCTTGCCCACCGCCACATCAAACGTAGTATGTTCCGGCAGATAAGCATTGGGATACGGCGTCGTTGGATCGGGCGCGCCATTCACGAACCCCGAACCGTAGTACACATTCGTAGAAGCCGTAATGTGCTGCGGCAGCGTCGCGTTGAAACCCACATTCAGCGTGTTGCGCTGGTCGTGGTCCACTGGCCCGTAGGTAAAGTCCTCGTCACACTGCGGCGAAGCAACCGGCGTGCAGATCAGGCCGCCCTTGATTGGCCCGCGTTGCTCTGCGATCTGGTTGGCATAAGCAAGATGCGCCTGTCCCAGGTGCAGAATCCTCGGCGAGCGTAGCGTCAGCTCCCACGCTCGCACCCGCGCGCCGTCAATGGTGACGGGAATATAGATGCTCGAATTGCCAATGGTGGAGTGGTCGAGAAAATTATTCACGCGCGTGTTGAAGGTGTCCGCATCCAGCAGCCAGCCGCGAAAGGGAATCTGCACGCCGAACTGATGCTCTTCGTCGCGTTCACCGTGCAGCGGCGCGAACGTCGTATCATTCGCATTCGCCAGTTGCACCAGCGGGCCAGAGGCGGTAAGCAGCGGCGGCGGCTGGTAGAAGCGCCCGTAAAATCCGCGGAAGACCCAGTTCAATTTCGGCACGCGGGCAGCAATCCCGAAGCGCGGGTCCGTTGCATTCTCCGTGAACTCGCCGCGGAAGTGTGTCTGCCGCAAACCTGCGATCAGCGTCAGCCACGATGTCGGCTTGAAGTTGTCAGAGACGTACTCCTCCACCACGCCGCCAGAAGCAGCATCCGGTTCAGCGAACTGTGGTGTGCCGCTGCCATCATTGAAGATTCCGCCGAAGAGATAGTTGTCGTGCTGCCCATAGGAGTAGATGCCAGCCTGCACCGTATTGCGCGCAAACTTCGCCGTAATGCTCGCCTGCCCACCACCATAGGTGGAGGCCCGATGATAGGTCGTCGCCACCGGCATCTCGCTCGCGACGGAGTAATCGTAATTGGATTTGTTGTAGTGGTAGAAGGGAGAAATCTGCAGCACGGTCGAAGTGTTGAACGTGTGCAGCCACGAGAAAGCAGCCAGCCCATCCGTCTCATGCTCCACATCGCGCAAGCTGCTGGAGTCGTACTGCTGATTCTCAAAGCTGCTCGGATCGGGATCGTAAGGAATCTGGAAGAAGTCATTCCTCAGCTGCGTTACCAGACGGAACTGGTCCTTCAGCGTGCGGTTATAGATAAAGGATGCGAAGCCGCCGTATCCATTGCCCGCATCGTGCAGTGTGCGGCTCACGGGCGGGGCCAGTCCATAGTCGCTGCGGTTCCCGTTCAGGCTCGCATAGTAAGCGAACGTGTCCGTGTGGTCGCCGAGATTCAACTGGTCATTGGTCTGCATAAAATTGCCCGCGCTCAGCACCAGTTCGCCTTCGCGATTCCGCTCAAACCCCGTCCGAGGAACCACATTGAAGACGCCGTAGGTCCGGTCGCCCACATCGGCGGTATAGCTGCCGCGCTGCACCTCTACGTAGTCAATGTCCTTGGGATCGATCTGCGCCGCGATATTGCTGGCGATGTTCGTGTTGGGAATCTCCACGCCGTCAATCTGCCAGCTCAACTGATGCCCTCCGCGCATGTGCAGCATGTCATGCGTCATGTATGCGCCGGGCACGTAGTCGGTAATCATCGCCATGCTGTTGGTGCGGTCCGCTCCGGGCGTCTGTGCAATATCAATTCGGCTGATGAGCGTGGCCGAGGTCGCTGTGTCCGCGTTCGCACTCTGCTCTGCGCTGTGGACCGAAACATTCTGCTCCACCGCCCCAACCATCAACTGGATATGCAGATCCGGCGACGTACCCGAAGCCAGCGTGACAGATTGCTGCGCCGTCGCGAAGCCCGCCTGCCTGACGATCAGAATGTAGTTGCCCAGCGGCACAGAGGAGAGCGCAAAGCTTCCATCCTGCGCGGAACGAATCGTGAGCATGAAGTTGGAGTTGGCGGCACGAAGTTCAATCTTCACTCCCGCAATGGGCCGATGCTGCGGATCGTGGATGACGCCGTGAACCTGGCTAAATATGGAAGCGTGAGCAGTTGGTGCGGTGATGCAGCTCAGTAAAACAGCAAAGCAAAAGACAAACCTGCGCATGAAGCATCCTTTCCGTCAACCAGCAGGTGACGGTGAGTGAGCATGGAGAAGACGCGCGTGATCTTTCCGCAGCCGTGCGCATGCACAGCCGGCGGGGAAAGATTGCATGGAAAGTGAGCTAGGCGGGAATGCTCGGAGGTCCGCGCTTTTGCCGCGCACAGAATCGCGAGACACGTCCTCGCGCCTCCGTCTGCAGATGCATCGCTGGGTGAGAAATAATCTCCGCGAAGAGCAACGCGGCAGTGTGCAGCGAAAGCTCGTGGTGCTGGGCCGCGTTCATGGCCCGGGGATACATCGGGCACTTCATCGGCACCACACTCACGCGGGTTCCACTTAGCATCGCCTGCATCATCTCGGCAGACATCATGCAGTGGTGCTTGCCATTCCTGCGGCAGCAGACGGGCAGGTTCGCGTCTGGATCGTGGCTGAGCGCAAGCAGAGGCGCAATCAGCGGAAGGCCGAACAGGATCAACAGGGAAGTGGCAATGATGCGCCGCACCCTTCGAGTGTACATAAGATTCGCGGAGAAGATCGATGCAGCCTGCGAGCAAGATGGGTTGCTAAAAGGAACACACCATACTGCTCGCAGCAGGTCAGATTGTCATCGTATCGGCGGTAGCCAGCACCGTGTCTTTCGCCGCGCGGCTCAGCAATATCCGCAGGTCGGTTACATGATGCAGTGCAAACGCAGGCACGCTGCCCGGCGCAGTCACCGCGATAAAATCGGCGCGGTCCACATCTTCCAGGTAAAAAGCCGGTCGCGCATCCGCCGTCATAGGCTGCACTTCCACATGGCTCATCTCCACGTGGCGCACATGCCGCAGATAGAATCCATGCGCCGGTGTAGCGCCAAACATTCCCGGCTCCGGATACTTCTCCACCAGCTCCGGCGGCTGGATCTTTGCCTGATCGGCCGCCCCTCCGCCCTGGTGCTGAATATAGATATTCGACAGCTTCACATCTTCAATCGCATAACCCGGAATGCCGCTAAGGATGGAGCCAAACTTCGCCGCCGAGTTGTAGCACTCCAGGTTGCTGATCATCACCCGCTGCAGCGTGCCCACCTTCGTGCTCTCCTTCGGGCCGCGCAGCCGCGCGCCCAGCCGCATAAAGATGGGGCAGCTCACAATGTCGCGCATCGTGATGTTGCTGATGGCAATGTCTTCCAGCAGCGCGCCGTCCACCGTCTCCAGCGCCAGCCCCTGGCAGCCCTCGAACACACAGTTTGAGATGGTGATGTTCCTGAAGCCGCCATTCGATTCCGTGCCGCACTTGATGCGTCCCGTATGCCCCACGTGCGGTTCCGCGGCAAACTTCCTGAACGTCCCATCCAGCACCGTCCCCAGTTCGTAGCACCCCGTCACCAGGCAGTTGGTGATGGTCACGTTTTCCGTGGGCCGCGCATACCCAAGCGCAAAGCTGGACTTCGGGCAGATGCCGTCGTCCCACGGCGAGTTCACCGTGCAGTTCGAGACGCGCACATTCTTGCAGCAGTCGATGTCCATGCCGTCGCGGTCGGTATCGATCGTCAGGTTGTCGAGGGTCAGGTTATCCACGCCGGTGAGCAGCAGCCCAAAGTGCCCGCCCTTCAGAATGCTGAAATCGCGCAGCAGCACATTGCGGCAATTCTTTAGCGCAATCGCCTTGTTGCCCACCCCAGCCTGCTCCGCCGTGTAGAGCGGATAGTCGCCGCGCCTGTCACGGGTCGCGCCAAAGCTCAGCCCCTTGCCATAGATCAACCCCGGCCCAGTAATGGAGACATCGTGCAGCTCCTCGCCCCACAG
>DASWOP010000305.1:0-14977 GCA_036404255.1 Acidobacteriaceae bacterium
AAGCCCCACAGCACGCTGCCCAGCGCCATGCCCCCTTGGAACGTCATCTGAAACGAGCCAAGTGCGCGAGCCTGCACCCACGCCGGTACAGACATCTGCACAGAGATGTTCATCGTGCTCATCGTGCTGGTCCAGCCGAAGCCGGCGAACATTAGCGAAAGAATCACAACCCATGGCCGGTGTACAAAAGCCATCACCCCCAGTGTCCCCACAAAAATACACGTCGCTGTTGCGATAATCGCGTCCGCCGAAAACCGCCGCCGGATACGCGTCATCACCGACGCCCCCATGACCGCGCCCAGCCCAAGCGAGCCGTTCAGGATGCCATACCCCATCGCCCCCTGGTGCAGATCGCGTCGCGCCACCACGGCCAGTAGAGCCCACACTGCGCTCACAAAGAAGGTGAACATGAATACGCGGATCAGCGTTGTGCGCAGCGCTGGTGCATGGCGGATATAGCGCAACCCGGAACGCATGGAGCCCACCAGCCGCTCCGCTGGCAGAGCGCTCTTGAAGATTGGGTTGCGCTTCCAGTTGTAAAGCACCCAGATCACGCCAACGAACGAGATCGAATTCAGCAGAAAGACGGAACCAGCGCCTCGGCGAGCCATCGCAAACCCGGCCACCATCAGGCCTCCGAGCGCCGGGCCAAGTGCGCGCGCAAGATTGTTGCTCACGGAGTTCAGCGTCACCGCGTCAGCCAGCATCTCCCGCGGCACCAACTCCGGCACAATCGCAGACCACGCTGGATTGTTCATCGCAGTGCCGATGTTCAACATGAAGGTGAGCCCAAGCAGCCACCACGGGCCAATTATGCCGCAAAACGTCAGCACGCTCAGCACCGCAACCGCCGCCAGCATCCATGCCTGCCAGAAGATGAGCAACCGGCGGCGATCGATAATGTCTGCCGTAGCCCCCGCCAGCAGTCCCAGCGCCACTACCGGCAGGCTCGCCGCGGTCTGCATCAGTGCGATCAGCAGCGGCGACGTAGTGAGAGACGTCATCAGCCACGTGCCCGCCGTGTCCTGCATCCAGCTACCCACGTTAGAGACAGTGGATGCGATCCAGCGGTCGCGGAAGAGCGGGAGCTTCAGAGGCTCAAAGCCATTGGTTTCCAAATGCTTAACTGCGCCCGCCGCTACGGGCGTCTCAAGCTGAGGCTTCATATCCTAAGTTTAGATGCTGCAAGCATGGTCTTCTTTGCCAAAGCACCAGACGCCTGAATTTACCCGGACAATCACCACCGAAGCGCTACATTTTGTGGATATCCACTCGTTTGGACCTACCATTCAGCACTTGCACTTCGCAGACTACCGACAGCGGATGCTCCGGTCTATGCCCGAGCGATGCGGGGGATCCCAGCGAACCATTAAGGGCACAAATGAGACTGCCCGCTTGACAGTCTCGCTGCATAAACAAGTATGCTCATCCCGGCGGTATTTTCTGCGCGCAGAGACACGCCAAATCTGAATCACAGTCAACAGCACGGGCAATGTAGTAATCTGCTTGCGTCCGGTGGTATGACCTCTGCCGCTAAACCGGGCTCATTTGAACGGAGAAGTATGACCACAAGTAAGACAACAACTAGTTATGATGCACCCGGCAGCGAGCCGAACTCGAGTCTCCTGAGCGATGGACCGAGCCGCATGACCCACCAGCGCTGGGTGATCTGCGGACTCCTCTTCATGGCGACCGTTATCGCGTACATCGACCGCGGCGTCATCGCCTACCTGGAAAAATTCCTCGAAACCGTTATCCCCGGCTTAAACAGCATTCGGTACGGGTACATCACGGCTGCATTTCAGGCTGCCTACGCACTTGGAATGGTGTTCGCCGGCGGATTGACGGATAAGCTCGGCACACGCAAAGCCTTCGCCATCGCCATCACCCTCTGGAGCGTCGCCGCCATGCTCCCCGGAGCCGCTGTCTCCGTGATCACCTTTGGCATCGCCATGTTTCTTCTGGGCATCGGCGAAGCAGCAAACTTCCCGGCCTGCATTAAAACAGTCGCCGAGTGGTTCCCAAAACGGGAACGCGCACTCGCTACCGGAATCTTTAACGCCGGCGCGAACATCGGCAACATCGCGGTTCCCCTTCTGGTGCCCTTCCTCGTCCTCGTCTGCGGTTGGCGCGGAGCGTTCGTCGCCAGCGGCGCGCTCGGCCTGGTGTGGCTCATCTTCTGGCTTCTCTTCTATGAGAGCCCAGAGAAGCACAAACGCGTCTCAGAGAAAGAACTGGCCCTTATCCTCAGTGATCCAGTCGAGAAGACGGACAGCGTTCCATGGTCGCATGTCATCTCCCGCAAGGAAACCTGGGCCTTCGCTATCGCCAAGTTCCTCACAGACCCGATCTGGTGGTTCTATCTCTTCTGGTTGCCGCGCTATCTCCAGTCCACCTTTGGCCTGAGCCTCTCCGCGAACCGCCTGCCACTGGTGACGGTATATGCCATCTCCTGCGTCGGCAGTATTGGTGGCGGCTGGATATCATCCACCCTGCTCAAGCGCGGAAAGAGCACCAATGTGTCCCGCAAGACCGCCATGCTGATCTGCGCACTGGCAGTCGTGCCTGTCCTGTTTGCTCCCTTTATCCATCATCTCTGGGTGGTCGTATGCCTGGTTGGTCTGGCTACTGCCGCGCATCAGGGTTGGTCAGCGAACCTGTTCACCTTGCCCTCAGATATGTTTCCTAAAGCTGCTGTTGGCAGCGTGATTGGGATTGGTGGCATGTTTGGTTCTTGCGGTGGGGTCTTGCTCCAGATCTGCACTGGGCTTATCGTTGGAATGACGCACAGTTACGTACCATTGTTCGTCATCGCGTGTTCGGCCTATGGGTTGGCGTTATTGATTATTCACCTCATATCGCCCAAACTCGCTCTGGCAAATCTGGATTAGCCACTAGGTATCCAGATGGGTGCTTGTTGCATCCATCTGGATACCTGCTAAGTTCTTCCTTTGCCGCTTGTTAGTCGTTCGTGATACTCTTCGCGGAACGTTAACTTAATCGGATTGCTAAACCGTGGTCAAGACGAAAAAGATCGATAGCGGTACCCACAGCCAACTCACCATGCAGGTTGTGGAGCATATTCGCGCCATGATCGAAAGCGGTGAGTTGCGGCCAGGCGACCGCCTGCCGCCCGAGCGCGAGCTTGCTCGCAAACTCTCTATCAGCCGTTCCAGCCTGCGCGCAGGTCTGGGCTTTCTCTCCGCCATGGGCGTGCTCAAGTCACGCCACGGTGCCGGCACGTTTGTCTCCGACGGCCCTCCTTCGCTTGATTCCAGCTCCCTGACCGTTCTCGGCGCTCTCCACGGATTTCAGCCCTGGCAGATGTTTGAAGCCCGCCTGGTGCTGGAGCGTTCGCTTGCAGCGCTCGCTGCGGAACGCGCCACGGATGAGCAGATCGCCGCTCTCGCTGAAGAAGTCGCCGAAATGTACGCATCCATCGACGATCCCCACGAGTATCTGATTCACGACGTGCGTTTTCACCGCACCATCGCCGTTGCCGGCGGCAATCCGATTCTAGCCACGCTTATGGAAACCGTTACGGCCGCGCTGTATGCACGCCGCCGTCATTCCGTCTCTGGCGCCATCGATCTAAAAGAGTCTGCGGAACTGCATCGTGAGATCTATCGTGCGATTCGTGCCGGCAAGCCTGAATTGGCCCACGACAGCATGGAGAAGCATCTCAACCTTGCGCGCCTGGCTCAGGCATCAGAGAATCTGCTTGCAGAGGGTGCAGGGGCTGATATCGGCGCACCGCCGCCTTCTACCCGCGTGCGGACAGAGCGGGCACGCACGGAGCGCCGCAAGCCTGCTGCTGGCGCATCCAGGGTTCCCGTTCAGACCAGCACCGTCTAGCACCATCTCCCTCAAACATCCGCCAATTTTGTCTGCAAGTGGTCAGACCTATTCCATTTGTCGTGGTCTGCTTCTCTAGCTCCTGAGATCGCTGAGCACTCCTACGGAATCTCTTCCGGCAGCACATCAATCTCCGCCAGCAGCGGCTTGCGCGTCAACCTGTGATACCGGTGCCACAGGAATGCAATGCCTCCGGCAGCAGTCAGAGCAATCAGCACCGCTGCATGCACCAGAATGCCGTAGAGCGCCGCCACAGAGGCATTCATGCCATGACTCATCATGGCCGTCTTCACCGCAGCCTCAAACGGCCCCAGGCCTCCGGGAGAGCTCGGCACAAGATACGACAAATTGCTCGACGAGAAAGCCTGCCACGGGCCGCGCAGATCGGTTGAGATCCCAATGACCTTTGCCATTGAGACGAAGATCATCCCTTCACACGCCCACGCCGCAAAGGATTCGCCCAGCAGAAAAACCATGCCCTGAATACCGATGCCGCGAATCGCGTCAAAGGCCAGAAAAAGCCAGTTCTCCAGCTTCGACATCTTGGGCCCGGTCGGCAGCTTCCCGAAAAGCCGCCGCAGCGGCACCTCCAGCGTACGCGCTCCCAGCACCATCACCAGCAGACCTGTGCCTGCAATGCACAGCAGCATCACGGCCACTACCTTCACATGGTGCGACGGAAACCCCGTGCCCCCGCCCATGGTGAGCACGAAAAATGCGACCAGTGTAAAGACATCCAGCAGCTTCTCCAGGATGACCGTGCTCAGAATGACGGAACTGGAAGCTCCCAGATCGCTTGCGTAGGTAAAGATCCGCATAAAATCGCCGATGCGGAACGGCATGATGTTGTTGGCTGCAATACTGGTGAGAAAGACACGTGCGCATACGCTAAAGCGTGCGTTCGCCGTCGGCCGCAGCATCCTGTACCAACGGTGGATGCGGATCGCGCAGCTACCCAGCATAGCCAATGCAGTGCCCACGATCCACAGCGGAG
This sequence comes from Acidobacteriaceae bacterium, assembly GCA_036404255.1. Lineage (GTDB taxonomy): Bacteria > Acidobacteriota > Terriglobia > Terriglobales > Acidobacteriaceae > JARLFX01. The sequence goes on from DASWOP010000305.1 coordinate 4,850, forward strand.
CTACAACGCGCACATCCTCCAGTTCCCTAAAGCTGAAATTGCGAAAGGTGAACCACAGAAAGAAGCCGCTGATAACAAATCCGGGCAGCGTCTTCAGTAAATTATTGCGCCTGCTTGCAGGCTGCGTCATCGGACCTCTATACCGCGCAGAGCCAACCTGTCTTCATGGTGCAGAAGATCGGGCTGACGCCGCACTATTCTGTTGATACGCCACGCTACGTCTGGCCGGTGGCATACAGTTTCTAGCTTGCGTGGCTCTTTGTGACTGCGGCAAAGCACTCATCCAGTATGCGCGCAGCTTCGTCCACATCATTCTTGTCAATATTCATCGGTGGAGACATGCGCAGCGTATTGTTGAACATGCCGCCCTTGCCGATCAGCAGGCCGCGATCACGCGCTGCATCCATCATCTCATTTGCAAGCGCCGTTGCTGGCTCCTTCGTCTTCGGATCCACCACCAGCTCCATCGCCTGCATCAGCCCCATGCCACGCACGTCGCCAATGACCGGATACTTCGCCTTCAGTTCGTCCAACTTCTCACGGAAGTAGCCGCCAGCCACGTGGCAGTTCTCCAGCAGGTCGTCCTCTTCAATCACGTCGATTACAGCCTTCGCCGCAACGCTTGTGACCGGGTTTCCACCAAAGGTGCAGATCGTGGGAGCCGTGTAAGCTGCTGCAATCTCAGGCTTCGCCACTGTCAGCCCGATTGGGTGCCCATTGCCCAGCGACTTAGCCGCTGTAATGATGTCCGGCTCCACCTCCCAGTGCTCAATGCCAAACCACTTCTTGCCCGTGCGTCCCCATCCCGTCTGCACTTCATCGGAGATAAAGTCGCCGCCATACTGCTTTACGATGTTGAATACGATCTTGAAGTACTCCTTTGGCGGCGTAATAAATCCGCCAACACCCTGTATCGGCTCAGCGATGAACGCTGCAATCTTCCCCGGCGTAGCACTCTGGATTACTGCCTCCACATCCTGCGCGCAAGCCACTCCGCAGCTCGGATAGGTTTTGCCCAGCGGACAGCGATAGCAGTATGGATTCAGCGCGCGCACAATGCCCACTTCAAATGAGGCGCGGCGCCAGCTGCTGATACCGGTAAGCGCGCGTGTGAGTGAAGAACGCCCGTGATAACCATGCCGCAGCGCGATGACCTCAAGATTCCCGGTATGCAGCCGCGCGGATTCAATGGCGGTCTCATTGGCTTCCGTACCGCTGTTGGTAAAGAACGATTTCTGTAGTGTCCCTGGTGTAATCTGCGCGATCTTCTCGGCCAGGTCCATCATGGGCGCATTAGGAAACATGGTGGAAGCATGTTGCAACTTGTCCATCTGCTGCTTCATCGGCCCGGTCACCCGCGGATTGGCATGGCCCACGCCAACGGTCACGATGCCGCCAAAGAAATCAAGATACTTGCGTCCTTCGCTGTCCCATACGTGCTGCATCTCGGCGTGGTCCACCACCATCGGTTCCTTGAAATAATTGGCGATGGCCGGATAGATATATTCCTTCTGCTTGCGCAATACTTCCTGACGGTCCATGGTTCCCCTTCCCAAAATCGAGATCTGCATTCGTGAAACATTAACTATACTTGGCTTGAGGCCCACACTGACAGCAACCCTCACAGCCCCCGCACCGCCAGCCCAGGCTCGGCCCGCACACCGGCTCCGCGCCGTCAGCTACATCGGCCTTCTCACGCTGTTTTCAGCCATAATCATGGGCTACCACCCCTACGCGGAAGACGCTGGCATCTACCTGAGCGGGCTCCATCTGGCGCTCAATCCCGCACTGTACCCCACTTCACAGCCATTCATCCTGGCGCACATGCACCACACCCTCTTCCCCTATTTTCTTGCTGGAATGGTGCGAATTTTCCACCTGCCGGTGCAGTGGATACTCCTTGGCACATATCTCGCCCTGCTCTGGCTTCTGCTCTTCGCGGTCCAAAGGCTCGCCGTCCGCTGCTGGACCAGCCCCGCCGCGCAATGGGCCTCCGTGGCGGTTACAGCATTCTGCCTGGGCATTCCGGTTGCCGGCACTGCACTTTGTATTGCCGATCCTTACCTTACGCCACGCTCCTTCGCCACCCCGCTTTGCCTGTTGCTCTTCTCTTCAGTGCTCGACCGCCGCGCGGACCGCGCCGCACTCCTGCTCGCCCTCACCATAGCGTTCCATCCACTGATGGGTCTCTACGCAGGCTTCTTCGCGCTTGTACTTTGGACAAACCGTACGCAACGGACGCGCGGCACTCTGCGCATCTGCCTCGGGACTGTTCTGTGCGCAATCCTGATGTCGATAGCACAGCTGCATATCGTGGAAAGCCCTGCATATATCCATGCCGCCCTGACACGCACCTACTTCTATCTGTCGGAATGGCAGTCGTACGAGGTCTTTGGCCTGGTCGCGCCGCTCGCGATCTTCCTATGGATGTTCAGCGCTGATCGCGGACACGTCTTGCCCCATGCACGCAACCGTGCCGCACTCAGCGGAGCAGCGGCTGCGTGTGGCATAACCGCCATGGTGATCAGCAGCATGCTGGTTCATCCTGCAAGCCACTCCCATCTGCTCGCGCGACTGCAACCGCTCAGAACGTTTCACACACTCTACATTCTGATGTTTCTTCTGCTCGCGGGGACGCTTGCAGAGCTTGCACTGCGCGTCATCCCGTTGCGATACGCTGCCGGTGGCCTGGCACTTCTGCTTTGCATCTTTGCCGCCAGCATGTTCCATGTAGAGTCCCAGGTCTTCCCTGCCTCTGCACACTTTGAGTTGCCCAGCCGTACGCCTCCGAATGGATGGCAGCAAGCCTTCCTATGGTCGCGCGACCACACTCCTCCAGACACACTCTTTGCTCTGGATGCAAACTACATCTCCGCGTCGGGCGAAGATGGCCAGAACTTTCGTGCCATGGCAGAGCGCAGTGCCCTCGCCGATTACTCCAAGGACGGAGGCTCCTCCGCCGTCTTCCCACAGTTGGCCACCAGATGGCAGCACGATGAGCAGCTCAGCACCGACCTGAGCCGCATTCCCGACGCCCAGCGCATCTCTCGCCTGACGGCTGTTGGAGTGTCATGGATTGTATTGCAGCAAAAGTTTCAGATCGGTAGCGCGCAGACGCATCTCACCTGCCCGTATCGCAATGCCACCGTGCTTGTCTGCCGGATTTCCTTGCCGTAGCAATTATTGTGCTTTCCGCAGAATGGCGCTCCCGCGCTCGTCGTTCACGATGACCCCCATCAGTTCACGCATGTCGCCATACCGACTGGCAGGTACCTCGATCTCGCGGACCGTGTACGTGCGCTCATAATGCAGGGTAGTTCCATTCACTGTAGTCTTGCTCTCGTAGCTCGCGAAGCCCACATCCTTCTTCGCGGGCTCTGGCATCTCATCCACCACATAACCCTCGGGCAGTTCCACATCATAACTATCGTGCAAACTGACAGTCGCCCTCAGGTTCAGCGGGTAGACCCTGTGCTTCTCGTCCAGATGCACGACGTCTGACCCCAACACCCGCGGTCTCACCATCAGCAGCGGCCCCATCGTCTTCGCATACGACTTCGCCGTGACCGAATAAGACAGCACCGCTTCCTTGTCCACATCGGGCAGATTGTCGATCTTCACATTGCTGAGCGTAAAGTCCGTCAAATAGCCGTTAACACGGTGATCCAGCAGCTCGCTGCGATTATGCTCATCGCGATCTCCGAACGCACTTCGGAAACTTGCCGCCTCATCTCCATAGAGCCTCTCCACGATGTCGCCGCTCAAGCTGCCATCCGCAGCCAGCTTCATACGCGCAGTGCGCGTCCTCGTGTTCAGCTCGGGCCCCATCACCGGAATCTGAATCACCTGGCTATCGCCGCCATCCATCAGCAGACCGTAGCTTCCCTGCAGGTTATCTTCGATCTGGCCAAACGGCGTGTACTCCCACGTCGGGTCTGTCAGTAGAAACCGCTTGCCGGACTTCGCCGTGACCACACTGTGCAGTCCCGGCGCGGTATACCCCGGCGGCAGCTCGATCGCTGCGATCATGTGGTTTCCCATCAGCGACGGCATGGTGGGATCGATTGTGCCCCGTCTTGTATCCACCATTAGCCATGTGGAACGAATCCCCACGGCCCCCAGCATGGCCGATAGCAGCGTTGACTTGTCCTTGCAATCGCCATAACGATTGGTAAAGATATCTGCCGCAGGATGAGGCTGGTAGCCGCCTACACCAACTTCTACTGCAACGTAGCGCACCTGGCCGCGCACAAAGTCATCAATCGCATTCGCCTTCGCGTAGAAGTCGGTCAGCCCGGCGGTCAAAGCCTGAGCCTTCGCCGCCATCGCTGGCGTGGCTGAGTTGCGCCCTGCTGTCAGCCCCTGGTACCACTCGCCAATGGACTTCCAATCCTCCGGCACAGCAGTTCCCGGACCAGCGTAGTGCAGAACCATCATCTGCCGCAGCCCCGACTCGGGCGGCGCCAGTCTCACATCCTTCATATCAATGTGCGGGACGTCGACCGCCTCCCACTGCCACCGATTACCTCCCAGGTTCACAGGTGGAATCGGATCACGCTTCTTCCATTGCGTATCAAACTGAAATCCCGGAAGCATCTGCAGTGTAAGTTTGTTCCGATGGATAGGAAACTCGCCTTGCAACGCCCATAGAACCTCAGCCCGGTAGTAAGGCTCCTGTTCTTCGTATTCCATCGCGACGACCGCCCCGGGATCACCTGCTGGGGCGTGCCCTGCACGAACACGGTCATCCTCATACAGCGCAAAGGTTAAAGACGCCACATCGACCTGCTCATTATCCTTTACGGCATACTCGTGCCCATCCGGCCCAATACTCCAGATGTGCATCCAGTTCACCTTGGAGTCCTTGTTGTACCAGACGCCGAAAGATGCCTCGTCCCGCCCCTGTGGCCGCAGGATGCGCTTCACGATCCTTTCATGCAGTAACAGATGCCCATTGGGCATCACCGTATACTCCTGGTCGTCCAACAGCACCACTGCATTGGGTTCGTGATGATAATCCGGCAACATCTCTTTAGCAGCCTCACGCACCCAATCTGGCACGCTGTCTTTGTGCCCGGCATACGCCTGCGGCGGCGCCACTCCGCACACCAGAAGGCATGCGATCGAAAGGAGGTGCACTCGCCCCCTAATTCGATTTTGCATTCGGCTCCGTGGTAGGTTGTGTTGTGACCGCCCCTGTATTAGTCAGAACAATAGGCTGCTGATCATCAACAGCTATCTTGCTATAGAAATCGTGCACCTCAGGATACTCGCTCGTCACAAAGTAGGGCGCGCCCAGATCATAGGTGCGACGCATCAGCACATACGTCGCCTGCACGTCGGGTTTGCCGTGATAGGCCGCCCCAGCCTTCAGGCTGAGACTATCTTCCTTGGGCACGGATTCCACCTTCAACTCCGCAGGAAACTTAACACGCACCGCATCAATAACTCGCTCACCATACTCGAAGTAAACAGGTACCTCCCTCGTCGCGTGAGGGAAGAGCGGCTTGCTGTTCGTCTCAAACAATTGCCCCGGCAGAATGAGCCGCTTTGCCGTCAGCGTTGCCAATGGCCCATGCACCGTAAAGTTAGCCACCAGCGGTTTTTCGTAATCCTGCAGGCCTTGCACGTTAGTGACCTTCACCTCCATGCCGGTGGGTAGATGCTCTTCCAGCCACTCGCGCATGGAATGTTTCACCGCCTCTTCATCCTTACGCAGTCCCTCCTGTCTCCAATACAGAGCAGGAGAACCCAGCCATGTAATCTTCATGGTCCCACTCGCCGTGCCATCCGTGCTCAATACCAGGTCGCCGATACGCTGCACCTGCGACAGCACATACGATGGCAGCGGAGTATTCCCAATCGAGGTTCCACTCTCCTGTTCCCGCAGTCCCTGTACACCAGTATGCTTCCACGCCAACTGCCCGAACGGGCAATAGCGCTGCCCCGGATCGTAGTACTGCTCCTTGCCATCCACCACCACGATCGCGATGTTATCGTCCAGTTGGCGCAGCGTCAGCCACGACTGAAAAAACAGATTGTGGTCGCGGTTCGTCACCTTCATTACGTATGCCTTGAAACCCGCTGAACGCGCCAGCCCAACAAAAAGATCTGCGAGCTGGTCGTCACCACCACTCTTTCGATCCCACACATCCTGGGCAGACTTGATCTCTTTCAGCCCCGCCGCCTTATTCTCCGCACTCTCATGCCGGCGCGTGTAGCTGGTGTTCTCCATCGCCATCACGGCGGCATAGATCTTCTGCAGCTTTACGGGATTGGAGTCACCCGTTGCAAACAGCGACTGTACCTGCTGGCTCAGGCTGCCTGTAGATCCGATAAACTTCTCCTGGCTCTTCGACCAGGCCTTCCCCTCATTCTTCCAGAACTCCGCCATGGTTCGATCCACGGCATAGTAAAAATTCACGCGATACGTAAAACTACGCACCGGTGGCATATGATCTTCGATTGGCATCGGAGCGATGTCCTTGACCTTCAGTTCAAAGGTCTGGTACGCATGGTCCGTGCCGACTGCTGGCTTCTCTACGTGTACAACCTGCGTACCGGCCGGCAATACGGAACTCCATGCAATTCCCAGCGTCGTCTGGTCGCGCAGCGAATCGTACAACTCCGCTTCCGTCGCCTTCCAGAAAAAATATCCCTTTCGAACGAACAGGTGCTGTTGCACATACCAATCGGGTGACTGGTACCAGTTGTCCGGAATACGCATCTTGTAGCGGTACTCCACAATACTGCCCACTTCCACATCCGGCAGTGTGAAGACACTCTCGGAAACCTTGACTCCCCGCGCCTTCTCCACTACACGCTTGTACGGCTTGCCCGTAAATGGAATGACCGTGCCATCACGATGGATCGTGCGCCCCGATACATCCGTGACCGTAAAGCCAAAATCGTTGGTAAATACATCGTCTGAAGCAGCATCGCTCACATAATTCAGCTTCACATTGGCATACTCTTTGCCCTGCTCGGTCAGCACCTTCAGTCTGATGTAGTAGCTGCGTACATGCAGCAGGTCATCCGTAGTCTCTTCACGATACAGATACACTGCCGTCGCGCCTGGAACCTGCGGCTGCGAGGTCATCGAAAGCTCCTCAGCCGTCGGCTGCGTCCACTGCGACTGCACCTGCGCCGATATCTGTGCGAAGGCGCGCATCTCCGCGCATGCCGAACATAGCAACAGCAAAAAGATCACAACGAATGGGCGGAGGTGAACAGATAGGAATGCACAACTGAGTTTGGAGCGCACAGAAATTCCTTTCCTGTAGCAACGCCGCGTAGAGTCAACTCGGCGCGCAAAGAAACCGCAAAGGGGAATAGTGAGTTTTATACGATGAATTGAAATGCGAAGCAAGTAGATTACGAAAACCGTTACGCCATCAGTTCCTGCCAATCCCAATAACGAACATTCCGCAAAGCCATGGCTCTCCCCAGCCACTGCATCAGCGGTTATTCACCGAATAATCGTAAAATGAAGTCAATGCAAATCCGGAGAACCCGGCTACATCTGGTTCGGCTTGTGCGAAGTTACGGGACTCGCAGCGCCCGGAACCCATCATGTGGGAACAGCCCCGTCGGATACTCCGGCGTAGGCACCTGCGTCTTGAACAGATAGCGCACAAAGAAACCACCGGAGACGGTGTTGTAATTGCTCGTATTGTTGCCGCTCAGGAAGCCGCCAATGTACCAATGATCGGCAATCCGGTACGAGCCCTGCAAATCAATGTTGTAATTTGCGCCGATGCTGGTAGAAAGCGGTGTATTGGCACAGCTGGTATTGTTCAGGCTGGTCGGCAGCGTACCGCAGATCCCTGTTGCCCAACCGTTCTCAGCTGCCCGATCCAGCGGAAACCATATCTGGCTCGCCTGTTCAAACGCCTGAATACCCACCGCCCCGTTGATCACATAGTGCCAATCTTTACCATAGTGCCCGTTGAAGGTGATCGGGACCGCCCCCAGGAAGTACGCCTCCGGGCTGAAGTAGCCACCCAGCCCATATGTCATGCCCAATTCGTTGTGGCTGTAGTGCTCGCCAAAGAACGTCGCGCCCACATTCAGGCTGCCATACTCAGGCCACACCTTCGCCCGCCAGTACGCGCCCATGGTGCCGTCGTACTTGCGGTTGTCGAGCACGTTGTAGCCGCTCACATCCGCGCCCTCCATGCTGATATAGAGACCACTCTTCTCATTTCCCTTGTCAAAACGAATGCCGCCGCCGGTCTGCACCACGCCGCCCCATATCGGGCCGCCATTCACCAGCGTTGAGTTAGCAGTATCGCGAAGTCCCGCGTATGAAAGCAGCGTATCTTTCACATTGTCGCGATCCGCAAAGAGCGTGATCGGGCCGCCGAACATCTTCCACCGCGCATGCCCAATGATGTTCCGCACCAGAAACTCATACGGCGTATAACCCACGGCCAAGCCAAAGTTCTGCGTTACAAGTTGCGCTTCCCCACCGATACCCGTCGCCGGCTGCTGCACCGCCGCACCAATCGCGTTGATCGGTCCCGAGCCGAGAAATGGAATCGGATTAGAAAGGGAGGGAGATCCCGTGTAAGCCGTGCCATCCGGGGTGCCTGCATTCAGAAACACCGCCCGCGGAATAATGGAAAGCCTTACCGTCTTCGCCAGCGCGACGCTCGCTTCAAACGGCACTTCGAAATCTGTTAGCCGATCCAGCCCCATCGTGCCGCTGCGATACCGTGCCACGCCCGTGCCACCCACCCACGCGCTATAGGAAGCCTCCAGCGTGGCCAGATCCAGTTCTGCCTGGTCGCGCTCGCTCAACTGCTGCGAAACTTGATAATCCTGGTTAGGGTTGTAGCTCCCACGCAGCGGCGGAATATTATGCTGCATTAGTTGCGCATCAGATGGTGCGGTTCCCAGCGGATACGGCGTGCCCAGCTGCGGATAGGGTTGGTAGCCGGTCTGGTACGGAGCAGGAGGATACGTAAGCGGGGCCTGCTGCACTGGTGCAGCCGCAGGAGCTGGCGTGCGCGTGCTGCGATGCGTCGTAGTTCCGCGGCGGCCAGTACCCGGCTGCGGATACTGCTGCCCGTAGCTGCCCGTATTCTGTGCCGACTGTGTCCATGATTTATTCGGATCCTGTGCGGCTGCGCTTCCCGGCTGGGGAACCTGCTGATAGCTGTTGCCGGTCACATCCACGCCGCCGGTATACTGCGCTTCATACGTCTCGGCTGGCGGATTGCTCACGCCTTCCATGCTCGCCGCCGAACGCCCCGGATTCGATTGCTGCCGCCGCGTGCTTGCCCCCTGGTATGCCGCAATATCCGGATGGTTGGAGTGCTGCGCGCTGTCGTTCGCTGAAGCCATGTTGGGCACGTAGTGAATGGAGGGCAGAACGTCCGTCTTCTCCATGCCCTGCTGCTCCGTCGCTCTTGCGGTTTGCACAGGCATTGCCGGCAACTGGCTGACCGTGCGCGTTGGCGGCACGTACGATGCCGGCGAACTGGTCTGCATGGAATCCGTCGAGATCCGGGTCACCCCACTGCTGTACGGCACATAGGGCTTGTAATCATCTTGTGCCACTGCAACGTTCTGCACATCCTGCGGCTGCAGGCTTACATCACCCTGCTCCTGCGCGCCCGTCAACAGCGAATTCTGAGCCTGACTGGTCAGCCGCGCGATCTGATCGCGCTGATAGGCCTGATATGACAAATCGCCCTGCGAGTCCGAGGGCGAGTTGAGGGCATTGTGGATTTGCTGTCCATCATTCAAATCCCGCTCTGGTGGCGATGTTTCCGAGTATTGGTGCGGGCCCGTCTCTGTGCCACCGGTCTGATTGGGGGGGCCAATGGACTGAGGAGGAGGCGCATTGGACGGTGACGCCCCCCCATACCCTCCATCATTCGTGGACTGCGGAACATAATCGCCCAACCTGCTCCTGCTGGGCGAAACCCGCCGCACTCCATTTGAATAAGAAGAATTCCCTGCTCCCGGATTGCTCATGTAAGACGGCACCGCTGGCTGCGCGGTGTATCCATAGGTGTTGTTCAGCATCACCGGTGCCTGGCCATACTGGTTCGTATAGCTGGGAAGATAGGGCGGTGGTTGCGGCGTGGAGATAGGCCCGCTGCCGGGCGCCAGCAACGC
>DASWOP010000306.1:0-9564 GCA_036404255.1 Acidobacteriaceae bacterium
CCGCGATCTGCCCCAGCGCTACGCCGAGTTCGGCAACGTCTACCGCTACGAGCGCTCCGGCACCATGCACGGCCTGCTGCGCGTCCGCGGCTTCACGCAGGACGACGCCCACATCTTCTGCACCCCCGAACAGATCTCCGGCGAAGTCAGCGCCTGCCTTGACTTCGCAGAAGCCGTCCTCAAGACCTTTGGCTTCAAGGAGTACCGCGTCGAGCTCTCCACCCGCGACCCCAAGAAGGCCGGTGATTTCTTCGGCACCGCCGAAGACTGGGCCAACGCCGAGGGTGCGCTCAAAGACGTGCTCACCCAGCGCGGCGCCCCCTTCAACACCTTCCCCGGCGAAGCCGCCTTCTACGGCCCCAAGATCGACGTCAAACTCGTCGACGTGCTTGGACGCCTGTGGCAGCTCTCCACCGTGCAGTTTGATTTCAACCTGCCTGCGCGCTTCGAACTCGAATACACCGGCGAAGACGGCGAGAAGCATCAGCCCGTCATGGTCCACCGCGCCCTCTTCGGCTCCGTGGAGCGCTTCTTCGGTGTGCTCATCGAGCACTACGCCGGCGCATTCCCCATGTGGCTCGCCCCGGTCCAGGTTGGCATCGTGCCCATCAGCGAAAAGCATCTCGACTACGCGGAAAAGGTGAAGGCAAAGCTCGAAGCCGCCGGCATCCGCGTAGAACTGGACGCGCGCAACGAGAAGATGAACGCCAAGATCCGCGAATTCACCCTGCAAAAGGTCCCCTTCGTCCTGGTCATGGGCGACAAAGAAGCCGCCGCCGAGTCCGTCAGCGTCCGCACCCGCGGCAAAGGCGACGAAGGCAGCACCCCCCTCGCAGACTTCATCGCCCGCGCCCAGAAGCTCATCGCAGAGAATGCGGTCGAGCTATAACCAATTTATTTGTCATTCTGAGCGCGCTTCTGCGCGAAGAATCTGCTTCTCTACCGCATTGCTGACATCACCACGGAGCCGGGTGCCCCATCCTTTGCAGCCCCATCGCAAAGGGTGGGAATCGTCGCAGAGCGGCGACCGCTCTTGCTGTTGCTCGTTTTATGTCGTCATCCTGAGTTAGCGCAGCGAGTCGAAGGACTCTCAGATTTTCCTTTGCTTTGACCGTGTGTGGCGGGAAGGGGATAAGTATGCTGTCCCGTATTACCCGTTCACTTCTCTGTACCTCAGTCCGACCGCAACCATCCCCCCCTTGCCATTCAGCAATCGTTGAACGAAGCCGTCGAAGGGGAGGCGCGAATCATCGCGCGTCCTACCTCGCCGTTGCTTTTTCAACATCCAATCTAATTTGCATTTAGAATGAACAGCCAAATGGCAGATGACAAGATGGAACGGCGCAAGTGGACCCGCAGCGAACTCATTATTGCGTTTAATTTGTATTGCAGAATTCCGTTTGGCCGAATTCATAATAAAAATCCCGAAATCATAGTCCTTGCAAAGGCACTTGGTCGAACACCATCAGCACTTTCATGGAAACTAGCTAACTTTGCGCGATTTGATCCAGTGTTAAAGAAAAGAGATATTAGTGGTGCCAAACATGGAGGAAAATTAGAAGAAGAAATATGGGACGAATTTAATCGAAATTGGGAAAAACTATCGTTTGAAAGCGAGCGGCTCAGATTGGAGTTGGAAGGTAGTAGCTTACCTGTCGAACAGAAAGCATTATTTCCAGAAGGTATCCAGCGTGAAGCGATAGTGCAAGTTCGAGTGAATCAGGGTTTTTTCCGATCCGCGATTCTGGCTGCCTATGATAGTAAATGTTGTATCACCGGCTTATCAGTTGCAGAATTGCTTTGTGCGAGCCATATTGTTCCTTGGAGCATCGACTCAAAAAATAGAACGAACCCTCAGAATGGTCTTTGTTTGAATGCGATTCATGATCGTGCTTTTGATCGAGGTCTGCTTACGATAACCTCCGACTATAGGGTGCGAGTGTCGCCTTTACTCACAAAGGTGAAAGATGATGGCGTAAAATCCCTAATTCTTCCCTACGACGGACGTTCTATAAATTTGCCAGCACGTTTTCAGCCAGATGCGTCATTTTTGGATTATCACAACAAACATATCTATCACGAACGCTAAGACGGTAAGCCTATGTCAGAGAAACTAATATTAGAATTCTACGGTTCTGATATCTCACAGCAACCCGTGGCGTGCATTCTTGCGCGTTGGGGTGGCGACAATCCATCTAGTGCGGCTACCACGCTGGCAGATTTCTTCAGCGCAATAAGGAACTTGTCTAACCCGCGATTTGAGGATGCTGGATTGCTTGCAGCGCGATTTGTCTCATGGCAAGGTCAAAAGGATTCAGGTGAACAATCCTACGACTTCATTGACGTATGTCTCATCCGAACCCAAGAGGCTTATGACTATCAAGTCGTCCGTATTTATACGGATGGCGAGTTTTGTCCAAGGGTTGAATTTGTTCAAGATCAGTACACAATTAAAGAAGAACTAGAGCAAGCCGCGATCATAATGGGCGAATGTCGGCGGGTAATTAATGGACAGCCTACTTGTTTCCGCCTTCCTTGAGGCCTCCTTCTTCCAGCCATTCAAGGGTAGCAACACAAAGCCTGAACTGCGCGTACGCTCGCTTCTTCATACGCTGGGCTTCAGATTTCGCCTGCACAGAAAAGACCTGCCCGGCAGGCCCGATGTGGTTCTGCCGAAATACCGGACGGTGATCTTTATTCATGGTTGTTTCTGGCATTGCCACGACTGCAGGTGGGGGATTGTGGTTCCCAAAACCCGCCCGGAATTCTGGGCGGAAAAGCGGCACAGCACCACGGAGCGAGATGCCCGCAACATCGCCGCCTTGCAAGCGGTTGGCTGGAAGGTCCTTGTGATCTGGGAATGCCAAACACGCTCTGACGAGGAACTCCGCAGCATACTTACTTCAGAACTGTGCTAACTAGCTCATCCTCTTCCTCCAGGTTCCACCTTCTTCCCACCCACCATTCTCAGCGGTATCATTCTCCCCATGAAAACCCTCACCCGCCGCGACCTCTGTGCCACTCTCCCCGCCCTCGGCCTCTTCGTCTCCGTCCTCGCCGAAGGCCAGACCCGCGTAGCCGACCCCGTGAAAGCCCTCACCGCCGGCCCCGAGACCATCCCTCCGCACTCACGCAGCTTCTCGTATGACAATCTCCCCAGCTTCCAGAATCCCAGCGGAGCCATCACCCGCACCGTCATGCAGGGCACACTGCCCACCGGCGAATTCGTCGAGATCCACGAAACCACGCTGCAGCCCGGCCAGATGCCGCACCCGCCGCACCGCCATCGCCACTCCGAGTGGATACTCCTCCGTGAAGGCACCCTGGAGTTCGAACTGGAAGACCACAAGGAGCCCATCGGCCCCGGCGGCATCACCTACGCCTCCTCCGGCGAGCTCCACGGCCTCAAAAACATCGGCACCACGCCTGCACTCTACTTCGTCTTCGCCGTCGGCAAACAGGTTGCCATGTAGTGGCCGCGCCCCCATACCCTCGCAAGCTCCCATTGCACAAATGCCCGTGAAGGTCCGTGTAGCCCGTCATATTCACCGTCATAGACCCGTGAAATGCGCATAGGCTCACACGGTGCAGAACCGGAAGACAGGCGTCTCTTCTCCGCGAATCATCATCCAAGGAACAGAGGCTATGTTCATGAAAGCAATGGTGATACACCAGTAATCTCAGCGCAACAGCTTTTTTTAGCTGCCCGGTTGAGCCGCAATCGGCGGACGCGGCGATTGCGGGATATGTCCCGTCGCCGCGCCGCGCAGCCCGGCCAGAATTTGCGCCATATAGTCATTCGCCGCGCCAGGATTGCTGGGCAGAAAGATCGTGCTGCTCCCCGCCTTCGTGCCGACCTCCTTCAGCGTGTCGAAGTACTGCGTGATCAGCACCAGCGCCATCACGTCTTCCGCCGTCGCTCCCGGCACCGACTCGCGGAAGTGCTCGATCGACCCGCGCAGCCCATCCACAATCGCCTGCCGTTCCGCTGCAATGCCTTTGCCCTGTAGCGCCTTTGCCTCTGCCTCCGCCTCGGCCTGTTTCACCTTCAGGATCTTCTCCGCCTCGCCGCGCGCCTGTGCCGCAACCTGTGCCCGCTGTGCTGCGTTGATGTCGTTCATGGCGGTCTTCACCTTTTCGTCCGGCACCAGGTCCGTGACCAGCGCGGTCAGTATGTTGAAGCCGAAGTCCCGCATCGTCGCGTCCAGCTCCGTCTTCACCGCGACCGAGATCGACGCCATCTGTTCGAACGTCTCATCCAGCGTCAGCTTCGGCACATGCCCCAGGATGGAATTGAACACGAAGCTCTCAATCTGTTTCTGCGGGCTGCTTAGTTTGTAGAAGCTCTCATAGATCTTGTCGTCCAGCACCTGGTACTGCACGCTCACGGGGATCTGCACAAACACGTTGTCGCGCGTCTTGGTCTCCACCTGGAACTGCGCCTGGTTCACCTGCAGCCCCACAATATAGACGTGCTCGCAATACGGCAGCAGCACATGCAGCCCCGGCCGCACGATGCGGTTGAACTTGCCGAACCGCTCCACAATACCCGCGCTCGCCGTGCGCACGGTATAAAGCGTCTTCAGCAGCGTGACCAGAAAAGCAATTGCGACGATGGCGCCAACCACCAGCAGCAGCGTGTTCGTGTCCATGATCTCTCCGTAAATTTCTTTCGGGTAAGCATACACGAGTAAAATTTCAAGGATGGCAACTCACTTCTCCCCCAACGCACTTAAGTTCCTCCGCGGCCTGAAGCGCAACAACGACCGCATTTGGTTCGCCGAGCGCAAACCCATCTACGAAGCCGAAATAAAGGCGCCGATGCTGGCCATCATCGCCGAACTCAATGAGCAGATACTCTCTTTCGCGCCGCTGCACGTGCGCCCGCCGCAGAAGGTCGCCATGCGCATCTACCGCGACATCCGTTTCTCGCCGGACAAGCGCCCCTACAAACGCAACGCCTCCGCGTGGTGGTCGCGCGACGGATTGGAGAAGACGAGCGGCGGCGGCTACTACTTTCACATCGGGCCAGAGGGTCTGGTGATCGCCGCCGGCGTCTACATGCCCGAGCGCGAGCAACTCCTCGCCATTCGCCGCCACATCGCCGAGCACCACGCCGAACTGCGCAGGCTGCTGGCCGCCAGAAAGCTGCGCAGCCTCATGTCCGAGTTCGAAGGCTCGCCGCTCACACGCGCCCCCAAGGGCTATCTGCCGGACCATCCTGCCATCGATCTGTTGTTGCCGCGGCAGTGGGGCTTCTCCGCCACGCTGCCGGTGGAGACAGCAACCACCCCAGCACTGCAGAAGGAGATCATCGCCAGATTCAAAGCAGCCGCTCCAGTCGTGGATTTTCTCAACACTCCGCTCGCTGCCGCGCTGCGCAAACGGCCGCTGTTTTAAGAGGTGTATGTGCCCTAAATCGCACAAAAACCCATGAAAACAGGTAAAAATTGGTAAAACCCTAAAAAAACCTGTGGAAACTGCTGTTTTGCCGTTGACAAACTCTTGTAAAAGCCGCAAGGTTGACAGCGGTACAGTTCTCCGTACCCGCATGAACATTGGCGATTCTCACCGTTCGGACATTCTCCGCCCGGCGGAATGCGCGGTGAGTTTCCGGCGGGCTACGGTAGATGCACCGGAGTAGACCCGATGACGGCGGATGCCGTCATCAAAATTTGAAATAAATGAAGGAGTACATCATGGCAAAGGGATTGACCAAGACTCAGCTCGTCCGCCTCATGGCGGAGAAGCTCGAACTCACCAACAAGCAGGCAGCAGCCGGCCTCGAGCTGCTCGCTGAGACCGCCGTCAAGGAAACCAAGAAGGCCGGCGAGTTCACTATCCCCGGCATCGGCAAGCTGGTTAAGGCAGAGCGCAAGGCGCGCCTCGGCCGCAACCCCCAGACTGGTGAGACCATCAAGATCAAAGCGAAGACCGTCGTCAAGTTCCGCGTAGCCAAGGCTGCCAAGGACGCGATCGCCCCGCCGAAGAAGTAGTTTCGCCTCACCACTCGCTGCGGTGGTCACTTGTGAAGCCCTCTGCGGACGTTCGCGTCAAGGCGCGCATCATCCCAGAGAAACTTCGGCCCCACAGCGATGGCTTTACCCAAACGGAGCAGACGGCTTATGCCTTCTGCTCCGTTTTTAGATTTACTTGGCCTTATGTACTTGATGTCCTGTCAGGAATTGCCGGTACACATGATCGATAAAGGCATCATCAATCACGCCCGTCCCTAGGAGCAGGCGATAGTAGATGGGGCCATAGAGTATGTCAGTTGTCGTCTCCAGATCGATATCACTCCTCAGATCGCCCTCCTGGATAGCCGTCTGAAGAATCTGGATAACTCTACGACGGCGCGGTTGAATCCACCGGTTCCGAAATGCCGACGCCAACTCTCCATCGAACTGTGCTTCCGCCAGGAGTGATCGGATAAGTCTGCCATATCGGCTGCGAAAGAACTTCGCCTGCAACCGTAGTTGCTCACGCAGGCTGTCCAGCGCACGCATAGAGGCAGGAAAGTCGGTTTGGGGACCGACCAACTCCAGCAGCGCGTCCATCACCACAGCGGCCTTGTTCGGCCATCTGCGATAGATGGTCATCTTTCCCACCCCGGCTTCTGCAGCAATCTGGTTTACCGTAATTGCGCGAAACCCTTGTGCCGACACAAGTTGAAGTGCCGACTTCAGAATCGCCTGATGTGCATCGCCACTTCTGGGGCGGCCGAGTTTAGATGGGTTCGAAGAATTCATTGCGGCCCTCGGAATATTTGAATCGTATACGATACTTCAAGTATCGTATACTTGAATATAAACGATACCGATGGTCTCGTTTATAAGAGGAGATTCTACTATGGCGAAAAAGAACGTTCTTATTACAGGTGTCAGCACCGGCCTGGGCCGTGCTTTTGCAGAGGTTCTACTGGCGTCCGGATACAGCGTGATCGGGACCGTCCGCAAGCCGGAAGCGGCAACAGAATTTGAGGCGATTAAACCCGGAGCGGCATTTGCTCGTGTGCTGGATGTCACAAATCAGCAGGCGATTATCAAAACCGTTGACGGGATAGAAGCAGAGATTGGCTCTATTGACGTCCTCATCAACAACGCCGGATACGGGCACGAGGGCACACTGGAAGAATCACCGCTGGAAGAACTTCGGCAGCAATTCGAAGTGAATGTCTTTGGCGCGGTCGCCATGATGAAGGCGGTGCTGCCCTTCATGCGCAAACGACGTAGCGGGCACATCATCAATGTCACCTCGATGGGTGGCCTGATGACGATGCCGGGGCTCTCCTACTATCACGGCAGCAAGTTTGCCCTGGAGGGCATCTCGTCGTCGTTAGGCAAAGAGGTCAAGAGCTTTGGAATCTTCGTGACGGCCGTGGAACCCGGCATGTTTCGTACCGACTGGGCTGGCCGCTCCATGGTGCGGTCTTCGCGGAGTATTCCTGACTACGACGAGGTGTTCGACCCCATCCGTGCAGCGCGAGCGGCAAGGAGTGGGAGTCAGCTCGGCGATCCAGTGAAAGCTGGAAATGCAATTGTCACGCTCCTGGAGTCTGTCACGCCTCCCGCGCATCTGCTGCTCGGGCCAGATGCGTCGGACTATGTTGGTAAGGAATTGGAGTCGCTCAAAGCCGAGTTCGCTGCGTGGGAATCGGTAACCCGTTCAACCAATTTCGATTAGTCTCCTCTCGGAAATTATTCCGTCATATCCGAGAGGAGCGAAGAATCTGCTTTTCAAGGACTTGTGGTCCGTTGTACATCTGTAATTGCTACATCATGATGAATGAATCATCACGCTAGTTCACCGCGATCACTCGGCTCTGATCCCTTGCAGTTACCGGGAAGATTACGTTTATTTTCGAATCGGTATTAGATACCACCCTGAAATGTTCGCCTGTATGGATTTGTAGATCAACTCGCTGCGCCACAGGCAAATCGATGACAGTTCTCCGCACGATTGCTTCGCGATGCTTGCCAGACATATTAATCACCGAGATATGGAGGAGTCCCATTTGATCGGCCTGGGTGGGGGCTTTATGTATTCCAGCGATATAGGGCAGTCCTGTTACTGATTTCTGAACCTGCGCTGCGCAGACCTGCGAGGCTATCAGCATAAGCAATATACCAATCCTCAATGGACGGTGTTGATCGTGGTTTCTGATCGAATCGGCTCTCATCTTCGTCTCCTGTGTAACTGGGATGAGACTAAGATTTGGCATTTTCGATTGGTATAAGAAGATGATGATTCGCAAGCAGTTGGGATGAACGGCAATCCCGAGGGATGAATCGCACTGCGGCGCGATCAAGGTCGCAAACAGGGAATAGTCTGCGCTATAACAAGGCTCAGGAGAATATTGTTTGTGAGCAAACGAGCGAATACGCGAATGCGGCTATTCCTACGATCCTTTATAGTTTCGTTCGTCTCGTGGACTGCGGTCGGAGTGTTCTTTGCGATTAACCTCTACCTCTACGACCGCAGCATCAAGAACTATCTGCCATGGTTCCACTATGTCATCTGGCCATGTCTTACCGTATACAGTTGGGCGCTTGTAACTCCAATGGCATTCGCGTTCTGTCGAAGATATCCATATGTACAATCCCATTGGCTTAAGCGAGGCCTGCAATACTTCGCTCTCGCAGTCGTTTTGTCTTATGTACAATCAGCGCTCTACGGTCTGGGTGGATGGCTCTACACACACGAGATGCCCTTGTCACAGTTCCTCACGCATGAATTGCTAAAAAGCGCGCAGTTAACGATCCAGACCTGGGTAGTATTGTTCGCCCTGGTGGCATATCAGCGTTTGCGTAACGAGTTCAAAATTCGCGCCATTCGTGAGGCTCAGTTGGAGGCGAGAGTAGCCTCGGCGGAACTGGAGATGCTGCGTATGCAACTACAGCCACACTTCCTCTTCAATACCCTTCAGGCTGCGGCTGTATTGGTGCACGAGGACGCGAATGCCGCAGAAAACGTGCTCTTGCGCTTAAGTGAGTTGCTGCGCATTTCTTTCGATGAGCTGAGCCATCAGGAGGTGCCACTTTCGGAGGAGTTGGGATTCCTGAATCTCTATCTGGGCATCCAGAAACAGCGCTTTCGTGATCGGCTGACGGTGCACGTGGAGGCGGATGAAGACGTGATGAAGTTACGTGTGCCCAGTCTGATCCTTCAACCCCTCGTGGAGAATGCTTTGCACTACGGCATCGGCGCACGTCGCGCGAGCGACACGATAGAGATTTCCGCTTGTATGCGTTACGAGTTTTTGGAGTTGGAGGTTCGCAACTTCGGCAGCGACCTCAACTCGCCCTCACCACGAACTGGCCACGGCGTAGGTTTACGAAACACCCAGGCACGGCTTGAGCAGCTTTATGGCGACGCTGCAACACTCGCGCTTAGGGAATTAATGCCTCGTGGCGTAGCTGCAATAATTCGCATAAGACGGGATGCCCTGCGATGATTCGCGCTCTGATCATTGATGATGAACCCCTCGCTCGCAAAGCCCTGTTGCGCTTGCTGAAGCTGGAAAGTGATATTGACATCGTCGGAGAATGCGGAGACGGGGAGACA
>DASWOP010000307.1:0-5232 GCA_036404255.1 Acidobacteriaceae bacterium
GCCAGCTCCCACTTGCGTCGCGGCTTGCCGGGCGTGCTCACCAGCTCCAGCCCAAGCGCATACAGGCTCTCAACAGCGTGTTCGAAGGTTGCAATCTCAGCAGTGCGGGGCATCAAAGCCATTTTAGTTCGCCAGCCCCAACTCGTGCATGAATGCAGTCTGCACTGGCCAAGCTCGGCGTCTTAGCTAATCCCTACTTCCTAGTCCCTAACCTCTGTCTTCGCCTGCTCCTAAAGTGTTAGCCCGGTACAAAGGAAGTGCAATGGTGGCGCGCTCCGCAGCAGGCGATTCTATCCATGTCGCAAGGCACAACATATCCGGCCCAGGGAGATCCTCCATCATGCATCATCTTTTTATTGCTCTTTCGCTCACCTGTATGTTCATGGCGCCCTGCTTTGTCTCCCTCGATTCGCAGCTCGAAGAGCAGGATTGCGCACCCGAGCAGGAAGCATCGGCGGATCGTTTTCACTTCACGATATAAGTTTTGCCATTCTGAGCGCAGCGAAGAATCTGCTTCTCACGGACCGCCCAATCCGTCCCGCAACCCGAATATCTTTGCAAAACTTCAGCACTGCCCAAACATAAATCACGAATCCCGACGGATGCGAGGCCTTAATCATCCTTTAAAGTCTTATCCTTGGCATCCCGTCTTTTCCATTCAATCCGTGCTGAGTCCTTGTCTTTTAGATCCAACCGCAGATCACGTGCCCCATCTCGCCGCGTAGCGCCAGCGCATCGCCGCGATTGGCAAAGTAGCGCGCCGTAAGCGCCGCCGGCGTCAGGTCTTCCAGCCTGCCGAACCCGGCCGTAGTCATCTCCGTTGCGATCTCTTCCGGCGTAAAGAAGAGCTGGAACGGCTCGCCCGCCCGCCGCACTCGCGAAGCAAGATAATCGAAGCCCGCCTTGCCGCGTTCCGAGAGCGCCTCACGTGGCAGCCCATAGTCGAACGCAACGCCGCTGCCCTCGGGCATCGCTGCCGTAAACGCCAGCGTGGCGCGAAACGCCTCCAGCGTCAGGTAAGGCACCACGCCCAGCCAGCTGAAAAACGTCTTCTCCTCCATGCGGAACCCAACGCGCACCAGCCCATCGCGCAGCGTCTCCCCCTCATGCTCAAAGTCCACCGGCGCATACGTCAGCCCCGCCGGATGCCCCAGCCCCGCATCCGCCAGCATCCCGTGCTTCCACGCCTGCGTCGCCGGAAAATCCACCTCAAACACCCGCAGCCCGGCATAAGGATTCCGATGCGCAAACGTATCCAGCCCCGCCCCCAGGATGCAGAACTGCGTCGCCCCCAGCCTCACCGCCTCCGCCAGCCGGTCCTCCGCAAACCGCGCCCGCACGGCCATATAAGCCCGCATCGCCACGGCAATCGGCGCCGCCTGCGTTTCCGGGTCCGACCGCAGCTTGTCGCACCGCTCCTGCCCCATAATGGCCAGCGCAATCGGATCGTCCAGCACCAGCGGCCGATCATAGATCTGGTGCGCCGCCCGCCGCATCGCCACGCGCATCGCCGTAATAGAGGGTGTTCCGTGCTGCATGCTTCTATTGTCTGACAGATTGAGCCAATAGGCGGTGGGACCAAAGAGCCGAAGGCGCTCTACAGCTAAATCACTCGATGGCTCATGCGTTCTTGCGTGCCCAGGAAACTGCATCGGCGACATCCCGCTCATCAATCCCGAGCTGCGCAAGACGTAGCCGCACCATATCTGCTTTCGAAAGAATGATCTGGTTTTTGAGGGTTCGTTTCACCAGCATGATCGCTTCCGGTGCTGAACTAATTGTGAAAGAACCATTTCAAATAGTTCGTCGGGCCTATTGGTGCAGCCAACTGCTCCTCTTTGCCAAGCCTCAGCCTGGAATTCAGGAGTACGTTCGCCTGAATAGATAATGAATGGCGTGCGATTACCGACTCTCCGAAGCATTTCGAGTAGAGTGTATCCTGCGCGATCATCAGATGGCCGTCCCATGTCTGAAATAATTGCATCGAAAGATCGATATCTAAGTTCATCGACTGCTTCTTCTGTAGATGTAGCAATTATGAAGCGGATGCCTAAAGCCTCAAAGGCTTCTCGCTCATGGACGTTATTGTTGGGTTGATCGTCTACCCAGAGAATCTTGGATTGTTTTGTCCGTCGAATTGTTTCCGGGGTGACAACTTCGGTGACAAGTTCAATAGTCTCGCGGATATCTTTTGCCACAGCATCAGACGTAATGAGACTTCCAGCACGGATCCTAGTAGCGGCTTGAGCGGATACTATACCAGCAGTAGCCCCGGTTATTTGACGTTTTAGAGACACTTCCATGCCCCCAATTTTTAGGGAAAGTTCGCTAATATTCTCGATAAGTTTGCGAAGGGGTGAATGAAAGATAATAAGAAAGAAAAGCAGCACGAACGGCCATGCAATCGGGCCCGACAGTTTCGTGATAGCATCGAGAATCTTAATACAGATATCGCTGGTCATTTTGATTCATCCGCGTAGCGTCAGGCGATGATTCTTAGATTGCTGTCGCGAGCCGCGTGTTACCTATTTAGGTAATACACCTTCAACTCCTCTTCGCTTTTTATCTTCCAGCTTCCATTTATCAATACAAGCTTTAGCCGTTCAAGTGCAGATCCGTTATATTGTTTGCCAGAAACCAAAGTCGAATCCCATGTCTTATCAAAGGTCACAATTTTTTCATCCGGCGTGTTGGACGATATCTTCAAATTTGATATTTCAAACTTCTTGATCTCGGCGGTTGCGGCGAATGTTTTCGACTTCTTTTCTTCGAGTAGATCGCGAGAAACATTCTTACCACCGAAGAATCGGTCCATTTGTGGAGCATAACAATCGAGTTGCTGCGGAAGATCCTTGTTTGCGGTGGAACTGGTCCACTTAGTGAGTAATGCTTTCACGTCGGCCTCACGTGCGGTTTGACCATCTGGAATCGGAGTGGTGTTTGATGATGAAGCCCCCTCTTCCGTGGAGAACCCACAATCATTGTCAAACCGTTGAAGGCCCAGCCCTCTCGTGTCAAAGACAATTGGATCGTTGAAGCCGGATGGCACTGCATCCCGTTTGAGGGTTAGAAGATAATAAGTATCAGCGCGGCTAATTTTGTATGCGAATTTACTGGAATACAGTGCATCTTTATTAGTTAGCATGGTTCCTGGTCCGGACTTTCTTTTCCAGGCCGCCCACTCTCCGACTTCAGTCTCCGTCTGCATTTCATTAGCGTAATTGCTCTTAACTAACGTATTTCCACCAGTAGCGTTATCGTCGTATATGGTAATGTCGCCTAACATAATCGGATTCGTAACAACAACAAGTGTTCCCTCTAAGCGTCTATTGCAATTTATT
This sequence comes from Acidobacteriaceae bacterium, assembly GCA_036404255.1. Lineage (GTDB taxonomy): Bacteria > Acidobacteriota > Terriglobia > Terriglobales > Acidobacteriaceae > JARLFX01. The sequence continues at coordinate 3,342 of DASWOP010000307.1, forward strand.
TCGAGCAATGAGTGTTGGTCCACAGACCATAGACGATAATCGAGGAATCCCTGTTGAGTATTTGCAACCTTATACCATGCACCTCCGGCAGATACACATTTCTGCCCAGAGTTATCTGGACATGAGGAAGTTGTATTTTCTGCATTACTGGGCGTGACTTCATTGTCACGAGTTCCAAACATGTCTGTAGGTTCACCTCGGTCCATAGCATTTTGCAACCACTGGCCATAAGAAGGTTTTGATGGTTGCTGCGGCTGCGGCGTTTCGGGTATGGCTTCTACTGCTGAATCTGGTTGGTCTGCGTTGCTCGCAGGGGCGATATCGGGCTGATTCCGATTGCTATACGCGGTGTATACAATTGGCGCGATCACAACTAAGCTCACACAGACAATAGCTGCAATGGTAATAAATTTAGCTCCGTTACGGGAGACAACTGGTGCTGTTGCAGCTTGCTTGTTAGGTAGAGGGCTTCCACAGTTAGGGCATAAGCCCGAGGAGTCATCGACCTCGGTATTGCAAGTGGGGCATACCATCGTACAACTCCATGAATTCTAGAATTGATATTTGGTCAGCCAGTATATCTGCTTTGGCCCAAATTGCAATTCGCCCTTTGCGCAGTGCTATTGCCGACCGACAAATGTATATGAGATTAATGCCCCACGGAACTTCCTATCCGCGACCGCCCCCAGCACCACAAAAACCACCAGCGCAACCCCCTGAGCTATCTTGAACGCCGGCTCCGATCCCGTCGGCGCCAGCACATGCAGTGATGGCACCTTCTCAAAGCTCTGCACGATCAGCACAAAGAAATTGAAATACTGCGCCAGAACCGCCGTGATGACGAACGTCCTGCGCCACCCGCCCGCGAGATGCTTGCCGTAAAGCGCAATCAGCGTGAACAGCAGCACCACCAGCGACAGAATCCCGACCACGATGCCCGGTGTCATCCCGTGGAACGGAAAGAAGAATCCCGTCACGCTGGTCAGAATGGTGGTGGTCAGAAAGAGCGCCGTCACCTTCGGCAGCGTGCGGCCAGCGATCATACCGAAGATCACAATAAATCCAGTCACGATGCCAATCAGGCTGATAGCAACGTGAATCTGCGTATAGAGTATGGAACTCATGCCAAGGATCATCTTCGTTTCCCTTTCACGTGGAGAATGGAACGACTATGCGACTAGGTACTTGTGTGGCAGCAGGTCTTAGGGCCCGGAGAGGCAGTCCGAGTTGCCAGAATGACAAATCAGCACAGCATTGGCAAACAAAATCGCGAAAGCAGCAGCCTGCCCGCGCGAAGCGCTACTTCGCCGTCCGCGCAGGACTCATGAAGTCCAGCGCCCGGATGATGTACTGCTTCATCTCCTTGCGCGTCACAATGGCGTCCAGCATCCCATGCTGCAGCAGGAACTCCGACCGCTGAAAACCCTCCGGCAGCTTCTGCCGGATCGTCTGCTCGATCACCCGCGGCCCTGCAAACCCGATCAGCGCGCCCGGCTCGGCGATGTTCAGGTCACCCAGCATGGCAAAGCTCGCCGTCACCCCGCCCGTCGTCGGATCGGTCAGCACGGCGATGTACGGAATTCTTTCGTCGTCCATCTTCGCCAGCCCGGCGGAGATCTTCGCCAGCTGCATCAGGCTGGCAATGCCTTCCATCATCCGCGCGCCGCCGGAAGACGACACAATAATCAGCGGTCTCCGCGTGGCCAGCGAACGGTCCACCGCGCGGGCAATCGTCTCGCCCACCACAGCGCCCATGCTGCCGCCGATAAAGCTGTACTCCATCACGCTCAGCACAACCTCGTGATGGCCCATGGTGCCGAGCGCATTGATGATGGCGTCGTTCAGCCCGGTATCTTCCTGCGCCTTCTTCAGCCGCGCCTTGTAGGGCTTC
>DASWOP010000308.1:0-8306 GCA_036404255.1 Acidobacteriaceae bacterium
GTTCGTCGGCGGCTGGGCTTTGCAACAGCTTTGGTTGTTCTGGCTGGCTCCGATCGTCGGCGGTGCGATCGGCGGGCTCGTCTGGAAATTGGTCGACGAGGAATAGCGGACGCCATACTTGCTATGATTTTCGGGATCTGCGTGCTATGATTTTGCATGGAAATAGACACACGCAAGCTTTCGAATTCGGCCCTTCATGAACGGCGCAAACAGGTGATGAAGATTGTAGAGCTTTGCGGCCTGACCTGGCCGACGGTTCGCAAGGTGATGGATGGCTATAAGGCGGCCGGTGCCAGCAGCTTGAAGCCGAAGGAACGTGGCCGAACATCGGGGGATGGCCGCAGCCTGAGTGCCGAGTAAGAGGCGAACATCCGCACACTGATCTGCGACGGCAACGTAACTTTAATTTTTTAGCGGACGCAGTTCTATCTATGAGCGTTGTTTTACGCGGTTTTCACGCATGCGATTTCGCGCCACATGTTGGTGGTGGCTTGGCGCAATTCGCGGTGGTCATTGGAGTTGAATTGATGACGGGGGACGTTATGAAGATTGTAAATCCGGGGCGGTTCACATTGACCGTCAAGTCTCCCTCCGTGCACTCGCAAGTCATTTCCGCTTGCTTACCTTCTTCCCGATCAGTTCGCCGCGCAGCTCGGAAAGCCTTTGCGAGCTCTGTATGGCCCTGGGTTCATCTCGCTCTGCCAGCGCCAGCATGAGCACGTCCGTCACGAAGCTCGCGGCGAGCGACTCCCTGGTGTACCCCTCCCGTGAATCTGACGTTTCCAAAACGACCGAAACCTGCTGGCTATAGGCTGCACCCAGCGCACCGGTAATGAGGAGGATGCTGGCTCCCGCAGCCACGGCCGCGTCGATCATAACCTGGATGTCAACAAGCCTGCGGCCTCGCACGTAAATCATTACGACATCATTTTTGCCGATGAGCAGTAACTCATCGCCGAGATGAAATCCCGTGGATGTCAAATGATATGCGCCGATTCCCAAGCGTCTAAGGCGAAGCGCAGCGTAGGAAGCTTCATGGGAGGACGCTCCTAAACCCCATGTGTAGACCCGTGTAGCGTCCGCGAGAAGGTTCGCAGCCGCAACGATTGTGTCAAGCTGAATTGAATCGCGGGCCTGTTCGAGACGCGCAAGCGATTCGTCGAAGACGGCCGTTATCGGGTCGCGTTGGTGCTCTCTATTCCGTTCCAGGCGGCTATGGAGTCTTTCGGCAGGGGCTGTCTTGGTGATCAGATCCCTGCCGAGCTCCCGTTTGAGCTCGGAAATTCCCTTGTAGCCCAGGGTTTGCACCGCGCGAACGACCGTCGCATCGCTGGTTTGGGACAGGGAACCGAGTGTCGCGACGTTCTCAAACAGCACGTCTTGCGGATGATCGCGAAGATAGAGAACGGCACGAAGCTCTGCTGGACTGAGCTGCGGTCGCGCCGCCTGGATTCTCGCCTTCAGTTTGGCCGCACCCGATTTTGCCATGTCCATGCCATCTCCATTCGAACGAAACCAGGATTCCAAAATTATCACTACAAATTATTGACAGTTTGTAGTTTATGCTACAAACAAAGCATACGCAAATGCTGGGGAGGAAGCAGCCTGATGGAGCAGACGGTACTGGAGATTCGCGATGTCTCTAAAACCTATGGCACAGTCTCGGCACTGCGTAACGTAAGTCTCGATGTGTCGGCCGGCGAAGTCGTGGTGATAATAGGACCGAGCGGCTCGGGGAAATCGACACTTTGCCGCTGCGTCAACCGTCTCGAGACGATTGACAGTGGCGCGGTTCTGTTCCGGGGCACGCCGGTTCCTGAAGAAGGGCGAGCGCTTGCGGCTGTGCGCTCTCAGATGTCCATGGTTTTTCAGTCATTCAATCTGTTTGGCAACAAAACGGTCCTTGAAAACGTGACCCTGGCCCCGCGGCGTGTGAAGAAGATACCGCGCGTTCACGCTGAGGAACAGGCGAGGCAATTGCTGGCGCGCGTGGGCGTGGCGGAGCATGTTCACAAACTTCCTTCGCAGCTGTCGGGCGGGCAGCAGCAGCGTGTCGCGATCGCCCGTGCGCTGGCCATGGAGCCTACCCTGATGCTCTTCGACGAGCCGACGAGCGCTCTTGATCCGGAAATGATCGAGGAGGTCCTTCAGGTCATGAGCGAGCTCGCGTGCTCCGGTGTCACGATGCTGGTTGTCACGCACGAGATGGGTTTCGCAAGAAACCTGGCCTCGCGAATTGTATTCATGGCCGACGGAGAGGTGGTCGAGCAGGCGCCGCCGGCGCAGTTTTTTGCAGACCCGGCCACGGAGCGTGCGCGACAGTTTTTATCGAAGGTCCGTACACACTAAACGATGAATGGATGAAGAGGAGGAGGAAACAATGAAACAACTTGGTTTGACGATAGGTGCGCTGATCGTCGGCTCGGCCTGCATGATCGGAGACGGCTCGCCTGCCTTTGCCGCCGATGCAGGAACGAAGCCGACACAGCAGGACGTGATAGACAGTGCGCCTGTGGCTAAAGATCTGCCAGCTTCGCCAACGATTGATCGCATCCGGAAAGACGGCTTTCTTATCTTCGGTGGAGACAGCAGCACGCCTTTGTTTTCGCAGCTAAACCCGGCTACGGGGAAGCTCGAGGGGTTTGAAGCCGGCCTCGCTTATATGTTTGCGAAGTATGTCCTAGGAAAGCCGGACATTAACGTCGTTGCCGAAACTTCGCAGGCCCCTATCTCATGACGGGCGACGGCATCCTCGTTGCGAAATCAAATACGACCATCCACTCCGTCGACGACCTGAACGGCAAGACGGTCGCCACCAACCCGGGTGTCGGAGAAAACAATATTCTCGCTGCGGCCCCGAAGGCCAAAGTCGTCGCTTTCGATACAGGCTCAGAGCTGATCCATGCCGTCATACAGGGACGCGTCGACGCGATGGTTCTGAATGTGCCGACCTTGCTCAGCGCAGCGTCCAAATACAAAAATCAGGTCAAGGTCGTCGGCGATAAGCCGTTCACCACCCTTGCCATGGGTTTTGGGTTACCTAAAAGCGACCCCGCTTTGAAGTCCATCGTCAACGACTGGCTGGCAACGATAGAGAAAAACGGCGACTACGCCAAGCTGTGGCAAGCGACCGTGGGGGATCTGGCTCCCGTGCCGGAGGCGCCCAAGATTGGCTCGGTGCCGGGCTCATAGACGGCACATCTCGCCAACGAACCTGAAGAGAAAGAACAAGCATGCTTTTCGTTGTTTCGGCGGCGGGGGAGATCGTCGCCGGCTTTTTAACGACCTTGGAACTGGCGGTCTCCTCATTCGCGCTCGCCCTTGTCATGGGCACATTGATGGCGACTTGCCGTGTATCGCCGGTTCCGGTTTTGCGGATGCTCGGAGCCGCTTACGTCGAGATCGTCAGAAACGTTCCGCTCTTCGTTATCCTGATCTTTCTCATCTTTGGGCTCCCGGATACTGGCCTGACCCTGCCGCTATTTGCATGTCTTGTCCTCGGAATTGGGGCTTACACCGGCACCTATGTGTGCGAGACTATTCGCTCCGGGATCCTCGCCGTTCCTAGAGGAGAAATTGAAGCTGCCCGCTCTCTTGGTTTTTCGATCACGCAGATCTTGACGGTGATCGTTTTGCCAACCGCCTTTCGGAGCATGATTCAACCCTTGGCGAACATTTTCATTTCCGCAATTCTCGCGACTGCACTCGGAGCCTCTTTGGGTGTTGTCGAGCTGACGAATGTCGCGACCCGCGTTCAAGATCGATCCGGCCAAATCCTGACAACGTTCGTCATCGTCGGTGCCGGTTATGTCGTCCTTACACTCTCCGTCGGCTTCCTGGCCTCCTGGTACCAAACCATGCTGACGGGGACCCGAAGGAGATTTTAATGGCAGCAGATTCCGATTTCCTATTTGACGTCCAGGGACCGAAGGCGCGCCGTCGCACGGCCATTATAACAGTGCTTGCGATAATCGTTTTTGCCGCCATTTTGATCGAAGCCCTTGTTCAGCTGGGCCAGCATGGCCATCTTTCGCCCGAGCCATGGGAGGCGACATTTGCAGCACCCGTTTCGCTCTACCTCGCGGAGGGGCTCCTGTTATCGCTTCAAGCCGGTCTGATTGCAGGCCTGCTTGCGTTTCCGATAGCCGCGCTCGTCGCTATCGTCCGCCTTGGACGAAACCGCTACCTTGCCACGCTCGCTTTCTGGTATGTGGAAATCACCCGAGCGCTTCCGCTTCTTCTGATCATATTCTTCTTTCAGCTTTACCTGCCGTCAACCGGTCTGAAGATACCCGTCTTCTGGCAACTCGTCGCGCCGCTGGCGATTTATCACGTGTCCGTCCTAAGCGAGATATTCCGTGCCGGAATCGAGGCGGTACCCCGCGGCCAGTCCGAAGCGGCCCGATCGCTGGGACTGAGCATGGGGTGGACCTATGTCTCGATCCTTATCCCGCAAGCTTCCCGGATCGTGTTGCCATCTCTCGTTAATCAGTACATTCGATTGTTCAAAGATACATCACTCGGATTCATCGTCAGCTATCCGGAATTGCTCACGCGTGGCCGGACGATGGGTGAATATACAGGCTATCTTTTCGAAACCTATGTGGTGGTCGGGGTCACCTACCTGGTGGTGGATCTTGCTCTGGCCATGATCGCGCGCGCGCTCGATCGCCGCCTTCGTTCCCCTCGACCGGCACGGATCACCAAGTCTTCAGCGACCATACAGGCCCATTTTTAGCGTGGCCAACTCAATCAGCCCACAGCCATCGTGGCCCCGCGCCGCATGCAATAGCCCAGAGTCCGATTTATCAGGAGGAGTTGTCATGATTGAAGAACGGCAGATCGATGCGTTCATCGGAGCGACGGTTGAGTCCGGACTGTCATTGAACGGGTTGGCCATCTTCCAGAACGGCGAAACGACGTTTGAGCAGTATTGGTGTTAGCGGCGGTCTAAAAGCGCGGATAAAAGGTGCCGAGAATCTGGGTGTTGAAAGCGGCTTGTGAAGCCGCTTTCAGTTTCGTTAGTCAGGATCCTTTTCGGAGGTTTGTTGGCCTCTTGCTATGTCCTGTATGTCTGGACCGTAATGGTTCCAGATGGCGTCGCGCAGATCATCGAGCAGTTCGAAGACGGCCCATGCCTGCTCGGGGGTCCATTCGGCACTGATGAGGAGTGGCAGGCCGCGATTGAGACCGGGAGGCTGTTGGATTTTCCCGCTCACGGTGTAGGCTCCATTTCGCCGGTCTGGTGGCCGGCGCGTTGCTGACGCTGGGCTATGGAGCGCTCGTTGGCTTCCTTGAAGCGATAGGAATCTCCTTCGATCGCGACGACTTCGCAGTGGTGGACGAGACGATCTACCAGGCTGACGACGCACGCGGCGTTCGGAAAGACCTCCGACCATTGCGCAAAGGGTTTATTGGTGGTGACGATGGTCGAGCGTTTCTCGTATCGGCGGCTGATGAGCTCGAAGAGCAGATCGGCATGGCGGTTGGAATAGGATAGGTAGCCGATCTCGTCGATCAGCAGGACGTCATGGGAAGCATAGTACTGAAGCTTGCGGCGCAGCAGGGAATCGCTGTCGATGGCGGCGAGTTCGCCGAGCATTTCGCTGGCGGTGCGGAACAGGACCGAATGGCCACGGATGAGTGCCTGGTAGGCGATGTTGAGGGCGAGCGTCGATTTGCCGACGCCGTTCGGACCGATGAAGACGATGTTGGTTGCGTCCTTCATGAAGGCCAGCGCCATCAGTTCCTCGACGGTGGCGCGGTCGATGCGGCGCGGCCACTTCCAGTCATAGTCGGCCATTTGCTTGAAGTGGCCGAGCCTGGCGGTGCGCATGCGTCGCTGCAGCGAGCGGTCGGAGCGCTCGTCTTCTTCCCACTGGATCACGGTCGGCACCCAGTCCTGTGTGGCGATCTCGTCCCAATGGGCCGTCAGGCCATGAAGGCGCAATTGTCTGGCGCGATTGAACAGGGTGTCGATCTTATTCATCGTCGTTTCCTTTCAATGTCAGTTGATCGTAACGGTCGAGCTTGTGGGGAATGACAGTCGTGTCCTTCTTGCGGACATGCTCGGGCAGCCTGGTTTCGACCGGGGGCGGAGCGCCCCGCGCGATCCGGCGGCGTTCGAGCGCCGATCGAACCGACCTCGAATGCGAGGCGCCAGCGCGCAAAGCGTCTTCGACGGCCGCCTGGAGTTCCTGGGCGCCGTAGAGGTCGAGCAACGTCAGCATGGCGTTGGTGATTGCGCCGATATTGGCGCCGCGTTCTGCGGCATGCATCATCAGCTTCTGACAAGCCGGCACGGCCCGCGTCAGGCTATTGAGGCCTCGATGCTGGCGTGCCTCGCGCTTGACATCGACGAGTGCCTTCAGGTGCTGAGGATCCTCGATCTGCTGACCCCGGTCGAAGCTGCGCCGGTGGCTGGCGATCATCGTGGCGGCGTCGAATATCCTGACCTGGACGAGATCGGCACGCACGGTGAGTGTTCGTTGGACATGCGTGTGAGGGACCGAGTAATCGTTCAGATCGAAGCGCACGTAGGGTGTCTTGCCAACCTTCACGGCCACCTGCTCCTCGACCGGGTAGGGATTGGCCGGCAAGGACAGAAGCATGGGCTGTTCTTTTGAGAACGCCTCGCGGACCGTCATCGACCGATCTTCCGGGCATGGCCGGTCCGCAGCCTGGGTCCGGCACCAGTGTTCGGCCTGGGCATTGAGATCATCGAGATCCTTGAAGGTGCGGGCGATGAAGAAGGCTTCCCGGATGTGGCGAATGGCGCGCTCGACGCGGCCCTTTTCGTTGCCTCGCGCCACGGCAACTGGACGAGGCTCGAAGCGATAATGAGCCGCAAACGCAAGCAATGTCGGATGGAAGCGGATGGCATCGCCCTGCCGTTCGAGGACGGCGCTCTTGAGATTGTCGTAGAGCAGAACTCTGGGAAGGCTGTTCCAGGCGTTGAACGCGCCGACATGGCCGCGCAGGAAGTTTTCCATGCGGGCATCAAGGAAGAAGCGCAGATAGATGTCGCGGGAGTAGGACAGCACCATGACGAAGGCCATCAGCGGGCGGCTGGCCTTGCCGATCTCGATGTGGCCAAAATGACCCCAGTCGACCTGGCCCTGCTCACCCGGCAGAGTGCGTAGTCGTAGATAAGCTTCCGCCGGCCGGCGTGGTCGGTGCAGCGCCACCATGTGCCGGAAGTGGGCGGGCGATCCCTTATAGCCGCGCTCCTGCACCATCCCGTAAAGGCGGCTGGACGTCAGGTCAGGATATTTGGTCAGCGTCTGCTGGATAAACGGCAGGTACAGGTCGATCTCGGCGGGGCGGATCACCGGCCTGTGTCGAGGCAAGCCCGCGTCCTTCAGGACCCTGAAGACGGTGGTGTGATGGCAATGCATTTGCTTGGCGATCGTGCCGCAGCGCCACTTCTCAACGTGGTACAGGCGCAGGATCATCGCTTCCTTCTCGGCAGATATGGTCATCGGTTCGATCTCCATGGTCGAATGGACGGACGTGTGTCCCCCGGCGACGCACGAAGCCGCGGCGAAAGAACAGCGGCACAGAGCTGCCGCAGCGCCGGCACCACGGCTCGATCGATGGCGCCACGTCAGCGGTGCCATCGCCCGGTGCAACGATGCCGTCGTTTGGGGGCGCCTTCAGTCGTGAACCCTCTGGAACGACGGGTGGAGAGTGATGCGTCACGTTTTTGCGAGCCTGACGATATCGGCGGGAGCGATCGGCATGGGCGAAGCGCCCCGGCCGGGTGCTCTGGTAGCGCCGTCCGGCTGCCCGCAGGCTGTCACGGCGCGCCGCATGGGCGCAGGCAGAACCGCAATAGCGCTGACCCCGATCGCAATGGCGGCAAAGCAGAACCTGCGCGCGACACCGCCCGCAGAGGAAGAAACGAGCAGTTCGCATCACGGCGGCGCACCTCACGAAGCGCCGTCGGGATTGATCGGAGAAGCTCGACGGAATGCGCCAATGCCATTATGATGGCGCACACCGTGAACCAGTCGGCAGTCCTGTGCGGTGACTTGCAGGTCATCTCACAGATGCCAGAGGGATTGGACATCGAATTGGCGTGGTAGCTTCGGTCGATGTCTGTTTGCGGCGCTCCGCCAGCCTATCATTGACGGACGCAGCGCGGGATGTGCCTCAGTCGCCCTCCGGGCTCCTGTCGGCACATCCCGCGCTCATCTCCCCATCAACCCCTTTTCCACGATCGTCTTTGCCGCAACCAATGCGCCGAAATTCGCTGCAATTCCCTCTCGGCGCCAACTATGCGCGGTTTTCAACAGCCATCGACA
>DASWOP010000309.1:0-2748 GCA_036404255.1 Acidobacteriaceae bacterium
CTCCGCCTTGGCCTGCTCACAAACCAAACCGGCCTCGACGCTCACGGCCGCCGCACCATCGACATCCTCAACACCGATCTCCCCAAATTTATCCCCGGCGCAAAACTCGTCACGCTCTTCTCCCCCGAACACGGCATCGCCGGCGCGGTCGACACCACTGACATCACCAACTCAACCGACAAAGCCACCGGCCTCCCCGTCATCTCCCTCTACGGCGCAAAAGACGAGCAGCGCCGCCCCTCCGTCGAGGCGCTCCGCAAACTAGACGCCGTCGTTATCGATTTGCAGGACGCTGGCGTACGCTTTTACACCTACGAGACCGTCACCGGATACTTCCTCGAAGCCGCCGCCAAAGCCGGCATCGAAGTCATCCTCCTCGACCGCCCCAACCTCATCAACGGCCTCGCCGTACAAGGCCCCATCTCCGATGCAGGCAGCGAGAGCTACATCAACTACATGCCGCTGCCCGTCCGTCACGGCCTTACGCTCGGCGAGCTTGCGCAATACATCAACGGCGAAAAACACCTCGGCGCCAAGCTCACCGTAATTCCCCTACAGGGCTGGCAGCGCACGCAATGGTTCGACGACACATCCCTTCCCTGGACCAATCCCTCGCCCAACCTGCGCAACATGACCGCAGCCGCGCTCTACCCCGGCGTGGCCTTCTTCGATGCAGCCAACATCTCCGTTGGTCGTGGCACCTCTGCCCCCTTCGAGCAGATCGGCTCGCCGTGGATCGACGGCGCAAAGCTCGCCGCCTACCTCAATGCACGCACTATTCCTGGCGTCGGTTTTACACAGACGTCTTTCAGCGCAGATAAGCCCTATCTCTGTACCGCAGGCTGCCAGGGCGTGCACATCACGCTCACGGATCGCAATGCGCTCGACGCCACAGAACTCGGCATCGAACTCATCGCCGCGCTCCATCATCTCTATCCAGATAAATTTTTACTGGAGAAGACGGCGCCCCTCATCGTGAACGCAGCCACGCTGGAAGCCCTTCGCCGCGGCGACGATCCGCGCAACATCGCTCGCACGTGGCAGCCCGCGCTTGAAGACTTTCGCAAGCGCGCGCTACCCTATCGCCTTTACTAATTCTCCTCTTCATAACGTGAAGATTCGGTCCGCACCAAAGACCAACCCCAGCGTGAGCGCCGCGATCACCACTTCGCCAATCACGCCCACCAACAGCGGCCGCGTTCCCTGCTTGGTCAGTTCACGCAGGTTCGTCCGCAGCCCCACGCCCGCGAACGTAAGCAGAAATGCCCAGCGCGAAAGATTGCCGAGCGCCGCGACCTGTCCCTTGCTGAAGAACGCAGTGGAAGCCAGCGCTGAAACCAGCAGAAATCCAAGCACGAACTTCGGAAACTTCTGCCACAGGAACTTAGCTTTGTTCTCCACCACCTTGGCCTGCCCCTTTGACGCCCAGTAGATCGCGTAGCCGAGCACGATGAAGCCGATGAACGCATTCCGCGTGCCCTTGGCCAGCACCGCAAGTTTCCCTGCCGCGTCGGAATACAGTGCTCCTGCAGCAGTTGCCTCCGCCGTATTGTCGATACCCAGCCCAGCCCACAATCCATACGCATGATCACTCAGGTGGATCGAATGACCGATCAGCGGAAAGATGAAGAGCGACACCGCACCGACGGCGAGAATCGCAGCAATCGCATACGACGAATCCTCCTCATCCGCATCGATTGCTCCCTGTGTTGCAATGATCGCCGACACGCCGCATATCGACGACCCCACCGCCAGCAACGTCGCCAGCTTGGGTTTCAGGTTGAAGATGCGTCCCAGCAGCGTCATCAGCGACAATGCAAGCGCCAACTCCAGCAGCACCAGGAGCAGGCTGATGCCGCCGAGATGCCGGATATCGCCAAGCAGAAAACGCGAGCCCAGCAGCACGATGCCGACCTTCAGCCAGAAGTCGTACGTAGCCACCCCTGCACGAAACAGTCGCGGCACACCCACAGTATTTGCGATGAGCAGTCCGATCAGAATCGCCCACAGCACATACTCGATATTCGGCAGCGTCAAGTGATGGGCCTTGCCGTAACGGCCAATAAACTGCTCGATGAATTTGCCAGCGTAGCCGACGGCGGCAAGCAGAAGCACGCCCGGAATGGTCTGGATAATTAGCTTGCTAACGCTCTCCTGCGCTGGTTGCGTTACTACAGCGTTCGTAGTCATGGTCTTTCTCCTTGAGATGGCTTTGTGAAGTGGGTGTTTAGCTTCGACGTCGTGGGCGCGCGCTACCAGACCACTTTGCTGATTACGCCAAAGCGCACCAGCAGGGCCAGCAGCAACGCGAGTGTCACCGCCCACGCATCCAGAGAGATGGTGGCAAACCAGCTTTTCTTTGTTGAAATTTCTGCGCTCATACGATTCGTCTCCTTTGGTGGAAGCGAAGCGTACGCATAGCGCACGCCTCACTTATTGCTGGAGAGCGAAGCCGATTTCCTTTTCAAACACCTTGACTGCCTCGTTGGAGACCTCGCCCGCTGCCTCCTGCTGTTCGAGCGCGCTGATCAAAGCGCGGCCAATCATCAGGATTACGGGAGCTGGGCCTGGCTCCAGAGTGTCCAGGTTTTGAAGTGTTGTCGCCTTCACCTGCTGCTCGGGGCAAGCTGCGTGTGAGATACAACAACAAGGCATATCCACCGCGAAGCCGTGGCGCACAAGCTCCGCCGCGAGTGAAGAAAAATCCCGTCCCGGCATGTAGATCAGCAGCGTCGCATCCTGCGGCGG
>DASWOP010000310.1:0-1926 GCA_036404255.1 Acidobacteriaceae bacterium
AGCAGCACCATCAGAGCAGCGAACCTTGTCAAAAACTTGCCTTTCATTTGAAACCTCCTGAGAAATACCGCGAAACCATGGCTACTTCGGTTTATCCCGTAATTACTGCAAGACAATCGTTTGTCTTACATAAGTTCGAAGAACAGATTTTCTAGCCGCAGGAGATTAAGCATGAGCCGAGATGCTACTGTCAAGGGAAATTAATCTATGAAAATACGTAGACAAGCGTTTGTCTAAAAGGGAATGGGAAATTTGCGGATTGCTGGATGTGCAAAATTGGTACTACCATGCGTAAGTGTGAGTAAACTATGAACGGAAAGCGATGACGACAAGGAAACCTAAAATCCCGAAGGACGGCCAGAGGGTCAGCCTCAGCATGCTGGCTGAGTATCTGGACCTGAGTCCGGCGACGGTTTCCTTTGTGCTGAACAATGTGCCGGGGCGATCTATTCCGCCGGTAACGCGGGAACGGGTGAAGGCGGCGGCGCGGAAGTTTGGCTACAGGCCGAACCTGATTGCGCGTTCGCTGCAGGGATGTGCGACCCGGACGATTGGCGTACTGCTGCCGGAGTTGGGCGAGGGCTACCACGCGGGCGTGATGAGCGGCGTGGGCGAACTGCTGATGAAGGAAGGCTATTTCTACTTCACGGCGCACCACCGGCATCGTCCGGACTTGATCGAGGAGTATCCGCGGATGCTGATGGCGCGGGGGGTGGATGGCATTCTGGCCATTGATACGAAGCTGCCGGCGAAGATGCCGCTGCCGACTGTTTCCGTGGCTGGGCATGCCACGATTGCGGACGTGACCAACGTGATGCTGGATCATCATAAGGCGGCGCAGCTGGCGCTGGGGCATCTGCATGAACTGGGGCACCGGCGGATTGCGTTCATGCAGGGGCAGCCATTCAGTTCCGATTCTCAGAGCCGGTGGCGGGCGACGCTGCTGGTGGCGCGGTCTTTGGGGCTGGAGGTTACACCGGAGTTGACGATCAAGCTGGACCAGGACATGACGTCGCCGGAGCTGGGCTATCCGGGCATAACCCAATTGCTGCAGAAGCACAGGAACTTTACCGCGGTGCTCTGCTTCAACGATATTTCGGCGATCGGCGCCATTCGCGCGCTGCATGATGGCGGACTGAGCGTGCCGGGGGATGTGTCGGTGCTGGGGTTCGATGATATTCAGTCGGCGTCGTACCATGTGCCGAGCCTGACGACGATCCGGCAGCCGCTGAACTCGATTGGCAGCACGGCGGCGAGTCTTCTGCTGCGGAAACTGGCGGGAGAGGCTCTGCCGGCGATCGTGAAAATCGCGCCGGAGTTGATGGTGCGGGAATCCACCGCTACCGCTGCCAAGCGCTAACAGATCACACAACTCAAATTATTTAGAGCAGGACTGCGGGTTCATGTGGCGCGCGTAAAGGCGCGCAATCTTGCATGCTGAAATTGGTCGCACCAAATCTCTCACGGGGGACAAAAGCGAAAAACCGCCATATCGAGGGACTGGATGCGGGTAGAGCCAAGAGCGGAACTCTAAAGTGGCCGAATTATAGGGAAATTTAGGAAATTTTTGGCGGGAAATATGCTTGACACGGTTTGCAACGCGCGGGTATGGTGCGTGATGTCTTAAATTTCTCTAATACTTCGCTCCGAATTGGTATGACCTTTCAGGGAATAGATGTTCTGGAAGTCGTTGTACCGTTGGAACTTTTTGAGGCCGTCCATGAGCTCTTTGCGCCACCGCCTGCCTGTAGCGTTCGTTGGTTTACTGTTTCTCAGTGTTGCAGGCGTTGCCAGGGCGCAGACGCCAATGGTGTTCCCGAACACGATCAGCACTATTGCCGGCGGAGGAACCACGCCAGCGAGTGGTGGGGCTTGCGCGACGGGAAGCTCTTTGACCGCTACGGATGCACTGGGTGACGGTTGTCT
>DASWOP010000311.1:0-4946 GCA_036404255.1 Acidobacteriaceae bacterium
CATGGTGCTTCCGGCAGTTCCGGTTGACCTCGTAAGCTGGTCAAGCTGGGATGGCAAGCAGCCAATTGATCTCTGGAAAGGCATTGAAATCCTTCGCCATGCAGCCAAGCCACTCCCTGGTGTTGCGCAGACGCCGGTCTATATTGGCGAAATCGGACTTGCTGAAAATACGGGCCTGAGCCGAGCCGACATTATCAATTGGTGGGATGAGCGGATGGCGGTGCTATTGGCACTGAAGGTCCCTTACATTCTGTATTGGGAACTTTACTGCAACGAGCCGAAAGACCATAACAAATCGAACCGGGTTGTTCGTCCCGCGAGCGAATTGACCGGAAAGTGGCTCATACGTCCGGATGGTAGCCATAGCAATTCACTGGATTACTTCGAAGCGCTTCTGGCAAAGAGCAAGGGTGAGCAGCAAGCTAAATGAAAGGGCCATCCAACTATGCTGGATGGCCCTTTCTGTTTTTGCGCGAAGCGCGATTCGTTGTCCGCGCAGGACTACCAGCTTCCGCCCGTCTGCAAAAACTCACTCGACACCGGATTCTCATAGAACGAATAATCCCGTGTAACCACCGTCAGCCCGCTCGGCGACACAAAATAATTCTTCTTGTCCTCCACCGAATCGTACCCAATCACGGTCCCATCGGGCACATGCACATCGCGGTCGATGATCGCATGGCGAATGCGGCAGTGTCTCCCGATATTGACGTGCGAGAAGATGATGCTGCTGTCCACGTCCGCATACGAGTTCACGCGGACATCATTTGAGATCACGCTGTTGCGCACCACCGCGCCGGAGATGATGCAGCCTGAAGAGATGATGGAGTTGATCGCCATGCCCGTGCGTCCCGGCTCGCCGAAGACGAACTTTGCTGGCGGATACTGCCGCATGCGCGTGCGCATCGGCCAACTCTTGTCGTACAGGTTGAAGGTGGGCGAGACCGCGCCGAGGTCCATGTTGGCCTCGTAGTACGCCTCCAGCGTGCCCACATCGCGCCAGTAGAGCGCCTGCTGCTTGTTCTCATCCACAAAGTTGTAGGCCTTCATCTTGAATCGCCCCAGGATGGCGGGCAGGATATCGTGCCCGAAGTCATGCCGCGAATCTGGATTCTCTGCATCCTTGATCAACTCAGGCAGCAGCACATCCGTATTGAAGAGGTAGATGCCCATGCTGGCATCCACCATCTCCGGATTGAAGGGCGAGCGAATGCTGGTGGTACTCGGCTTCTCGTCAAAGCCGATCACGTCCCCGTTCTTGTCTACTTCCACCACCCCAAAGCGTGCCACGTCATCGGGATGGATGGGGAGTGTTGCAAGTGTTACGTCTGCGCCAGTGCGGTTATGCTCTTCCAGCATCAGGCCGTAATTCATCTTGTAGATATGGTCGCCGGAGAGGATGAGCACGTGCTTCGGCTCCTCGGCCCCAATCGAGTAGATGTTCTGGTAGACCGCGTCGGCGGTGCCCATGTACCAGTTGGAGCTCACGCGCTGCATCGGCGGCAGAATCTCAATGAACTCGCCCAACTCGTTGGCCACCACCGGGCCCCATCCCTCGCGGATGTGCCGGTTCAGGCTCAGCGCCTTGTACTGCGTCAGAATGTAGACGTGGCGTAGGTCAGAGTTGATGCAATTGGAAAGAGTGATGTCGATGATGCGGTATTGCCCGCCAAAGGGCACGGCAGGCTTTGCCCGGTCTCGGGTCAAGGGAAAAAGTCTTTCGCCGGCTCCGCCAGCCAGCAACACACCGAGTGTATCTCTCATTCCGTTCCGGTTCCTTTGTCTGTAGACTTCATTGCATTGAGATGCTTGAATCTACTGAGCAGGTCATCTCAACGTGCAAATTCAGGGTGAAGACTATGCACCCCAAATATACCTTTCCATTGGATGCCCTGAATATCCGCCGTTTCAAAAAGTGAAAGGCGGACGACCATAACGGTGCGTCCGCCCTTCTGATTCGGTACATTCGACAGCGAAGTTTAGCTGGCTTCGTCTACGGATTCTGCGCTGTTGCCGCTGTCTGTTACGTCACCCGGCAGCGCGATACGCAGGGATTTCAGGAACTCCATGTCTCCCTGGGTAAATGGGCCGGTCTCTGGTTCGCTTGTGCTCTCCGCTTCCGCCTCAGCTTCGTCCACCTCATTCAATCCGATGGTGGCCTCCAGCATCAGCATTACGTCGAACCCTTGCTCGCGTATGTTTTTCACTACGCCGGCAACGTCTTCCGATTCGGAAACCGTCTCATGGATCGCCTCGCCTAACTGCTGGATAAGGTTTTTCACTTTTTGGTTCAACGCCACCCCCATGTTGTTTCTGCGGCTGTGTGCTGGAACTGTCTCTACACACTACTGCGAAGTTGCTGCCACTGCAATGTGAATTACTAGCTCCATTTTATGGGGGCAACGAGCTGGATTCCTCCCCATGCAGAATTCTTATAGGACGGTTAGCGTAAGCGAAAGGGTAGCAGCGTCTCTTTGTCCCATATAGTGGGATTCTTAAACGCGGGTATGGTGGTCAGCCCAAGCCTCTTCCAGCCGGTGGGCCAGTACCTCCACCGGACGCTGCTGCGATCTCTGGTAAACCACCCAGAGCGCCATTGCCGTAAATACGCCGCTGATGATGTAGGGAATTCGAGTCATGCCGTTGCTCCTTGGGGGAAATGCGTACTTAGTCACCGTTGGATGCGCCCAACTGCCTCCAGGTAACGTGGGCGCAGTGCAGCTATCGGCAATCCTGTAAACTTCCTTTATGGATTCGGTCCGATTTGGTCGCGCGCTGGGAAAGAGTGCTCGTGCCGCCGCCAGGGGGCTGTATGAGGCCGTAGACGCCGCCTCCTCCCCCAACCCCAATCCCGCCCGTCCTGTGCCCCCAGCGGCCTCCCAGTCGCCTCGCAGCACCGTCCAGCAGAGCGTAAAGACCGTGGCCCAGGGCGCCGCAGCTTATACCCGCCAAAAGAAGGCCGTTGCTGGCGAAGCAGGCCGCCTCGGACGCTCCTTGCTCGCTCCCTTCGCCCGCGCCGGCAAAGCCCTCTGGCTGGAGGTCACCGGCACCTTCTACGCCATCTTCGCCGCATTCTTCGTGAATTATGCGTGGAGGCTCCGTGGCGCATTGCGGTCCACCGCGGTCAACTCCGTCGATCACCAGCACTTCTTGGCAGCACTGGTCGCGGCGGCTGTCTTTCTCTACTTCACCATCACGGCCTTTGTGCGCGCCCGGCGGATACAGCGTCCTCGCGCCTGACCAGATACACTGGTTTCCCCATGCCGAAGCCATCGTCCAGCGCCGGTAAAACCCCTCCAGCAGAGAGCAAGACTACCTCCGGCATTCCCCTGCAGATCGCCTACGATGCGCAGAGCCTGTCCGGCTTCGATCCGGCCACCGCGCTCGGCGCACCGGGGGAGTATCCCTTCACCCGAGGCATCCAGCCCACCATGTACCGCGGTCGCCTCTGGACCATGCGCCAGTACGCCGGCATGGGCGACGCAGAAGAGTCCAACAAGCGTTACAAATTCCTCCTCGCCAACGGCACCAAGGGCCTCTCCGTCGCCTTCGACCTGCCCACCCAGATCGGCTATGACTCCGACTCTCCCTACGCTCTCGGCGAAGTCGGCAAGGTCGGCGTTGCGATTGACTCCATCGAAGACATGCAGCGGCTCTTCGCCGGTATCCCGCTGGACAGCATCTCCACCTCCATGACCATCAACGCCACCGCCGGCACACTGCTCGCGCTCTACGTGGCCGTAGCAAAACGCACCGGTGCCGAGGTCAAAAAGCTCTCCGGCACTATCCAGAACGATCTGCTCAAGGAGTACATCGCGCGCGGTACCTACATCTATCCCGTGCCACACGCCATGCGCATCATCACGGACATCTTCGCGTGGGCGGCGGTGGAAGTGCCGGAGTGGAACACCATCTCCATCTCCGGCTACCACATGCGCGAGGCCGGATCGACCGCGGTGCAGGAGGTCGCCTTCACCCTCGCCAACGGCATGACGTATGTACAGGCTGCAATCGATGCTGGGCTGGATATAGACGATTTCGCCCCGCGCCTCAGCTTCTTCTTCAACGCGCACAGCAATTTTCTGGAAGAGGTGGCCAAGTTCCGCGCTGCCCGCCGCATGTGGGCCCGCATTATGCGCCATCACTTCCACGCAAAGAATCCCCGCAGTTGGATGCTGCGCTTCCACGCGCAGACCGCCGGCTCCACCCTCACCGCGCAGCAGCCGGAGAACAATATCGTGCGCACCGCTGTGCAGGCCATGGCCGCGGTGATGGGCGGTACTCAGTCGTTGCACACCAACGGCTTTGACGAAGCACTGGCTCTGCCCACGGAAGACGCCGCCCGCATCGCCCTGCGTACGCAGCAGATCCTCGCGCACGAGTCCGGCATTGCCAGCACGGCAGACCCGCTAGCCGGAAGCTATGCGGTGGAATCGCTTACCAACGAGATCGAATCTCGCGCCAACGCGTACCTCGAAAAGATCGCGGCGATGGGCGGCATGCTTCGCGCCATCGAACGCGGCTATGTGCAGCAGGAGATCCAGCGCGCAGCCTACGAGTATCAGCGCGCGGTCGATGCGGGTGATGCCGTAGTGGTAGGCGTGAACAGATTCGCCCGCGAAACCGAGCCGGAGATTTCCACCCAGCACATCGACGAGAACCTCGAGCGCCAGCAGGTAGAGCGGGTTCGCGCCCTGCGCCAGCGCCGCGATGCCGCAGTACACGCCGCCTCACTCCGCGCCGTAGAAGACACCGCCCGCAACAGCGCTAACCTGATGCCCGCGATTCTGACCGCCGTCGAAAGTTACGCCACCGTCGGCGAGATTGCAACAGTATTGCGCCAGGTCTTCGGCGAGTATAAAGAAACCATCACAATCTAATAGCTTGTTAGTCGGGAAAAATAAAAGAGTGTCACTCTGAGCGTAGCGGAGAATCTCAGACGCCTA
>DASWOP010000312.1:0-5870 GCA_036404255.1 Acidobacteriaceae bacterium
GTCCCCCGTCAGCGAATAGTACCTCGCCCAGATCGGCCCGGCCCCATCCGCCTTTGCCAGATGCCGTCCCTCAACCCGCGTTCCACCCCACGAATACCCGTAGATCGCCGTCGCCTTGAACCACGCCACGCCCGCATCAACCGCCGCCACCACCGCCGCCGAAGGCTTCGGCAGCTCAATCAAAAACTCCAGTACCGCCGCACTCTCACCGCTCCCCAGCGACGGCATCTCATAGTTGCGCGCGCTCACCGGCGCCAGCGTCAACGCATCGTACTGCTGCGCCCACACCGTCTTCTTCCCCGCCACAACCAACTGCGTCACCAGCACACACTGCAATCCATGCGCCAGCGCAGCCTTAGCCTCAGCACGCATCGCCTGCGGCGCAAACGCGATCTCGCCCTCCGCCACCGGCTCCAGGCTCTGCATCGCCTCCGTCACCGCGTTATCGTTGTACGTGATGGCGTCGTGATAGCCGCCCTCCAGCGGCCAAACCTGCGGCCATCCTCCATTGGGAAACTGCGCATGCAGCAGATACTCAATCCCGCGCAGATATGCCTCACGGTAGCGCGCAGACCGCTCCACCGGCAGCGCCGCAATCACCTTCCGCAGAAAGCGTAGCTCAGTATTCGTCGCGTCGTTGTCCAGCGTGCCCGCATAGTTCCAGTGCGGATCGCGCGGCGTGTCATAGTCCGTTGGATCGGGAAACCGAGAGAGATTGTTCGCCGTATAGTTCTCGCCCGCCACCCGCGCAGGCTGCCGCATATCCAGGTTCTTACTCCAGCCGCCATTCGGGATCTGGAATGACACAATCGTGTCCGCAATCTTCAGGGCATCCGCTCCGCCGTACCACGACGCATCCTCGTCCAGCCGTATCGAGTGAGCGGAGTAGCCCTCCTTCGGCATCAGAGGCTCAGTCATCCCGCTAGCCTTTAGTTCCGCAGCAAACGCCGCACGGTCCGCCGTCTGCTGCTTTGCCGAACGTTCCAGGTAAGCCAGCCACACGGCCTGCTGTGCCTTCGGCACAATCGCCATCACCCGTTCACGCATCAGCGACGGAGCCGGTGTATTCTGCCCCACAACCTTCGCCTGCGCACAGGCACCAATGCCCGCCACCCCGGCGAGCACAACCAAATATTTAATCCGAAGATAATTCACGCTGACCAGCCTACAGGCTCTCACCCACGGATGTCAGCTTGCACCTACCGCCAACTCACCGCCAGATGCCACCGCAGCCCGCGCCCCTTGGTCTTCAGCAGAACGCGCTCATACTCTTCCAGTTCCGCCAGCACCAGAGCACCTTCCGTGCCAAGCTGCTGCGGCTCCTTCTGCAACTCGGCCACCATCGCAGCCACCGTTCGCAGTCCATCTTCCGGCGAATACCACTGCGGCGGCGGCAACTGCTTCAGCAGCTCAGGATTTCCAGCGCCCTCTTCAATCAGCAAAGCCATGGAATTTTCGTCAGCGGAGAAGAATTCGATCAGCGGCTTCACCCCCAGCCGCAGCGCCAGCCGTTCCACCGCATCTTCATGCCGAGCCAGCGCGCGCCCGTTCACAAAGATGTCGTAGCCCGGGTCTTCCCCCTCCACGACGATGTACATCGAGGCAGCCATCGCGCTCAGTGTAACTCCCCTGCCTGTGCATCCGCGTTCATTCCTGCACCCGCATCCGCACCAGTTCCTCATCCTGCACGCGCGCCTTTATCACAAACGCAACGCTGCCCAGAATAATCACCATCGCCACCACCATCTGCCACTGCAGCCGTTCGCGCAGCAGGAGCGCCCCCTCTGCCACCGCCACCACGGGCAGCAACAACTGCGTCACTCCCAGCCGGTACGGCTCCCAGCGCTGTAGCAACCAGAAATACAGCGTGAAGCTCACCACGCTACCCAGAATGCTGAGAAAGAGTTCCGCCGCAATCGCCTCACCACTCCAGTGCGCCGGCTCACCGCGTTCCAGTAGTAAACTCAGTCCGCCCAGCCACACCGCTGCAAACAGAAACTGCCATGCCGAGCTCATCGTAATGTGCAGCTCCGAACCCTTCGCCGCCAGCGTACCCTTCGCGTAGATGGTCGATGCCGCCGTCAGTGCGACCGCCACCAACAGGGCCACCATGCCCGCCATCTGCCGCCACGAGACATGGATCGCATCCTGTAGCAGCAGCGCTATTCCGCCCAGCCCAACGATCATCGCCTGCATTGCGCGTCCAGGCACAGCCTGCACACCATCGCCACGGGTCAGCGCCGGTGTCAGAAAGGCGGTAAAGATCGGCACCGTTGCATAGATCAGCGCCGTAGTGCCGGAAGCCACCGTCTGCTCTGCCCAGAAGATGATGCCAAACGGGATCGCGATCAGGCCCCCACTCAGTACCAGCACGTGAACCCACTCCGTCCCGCGCGGCATGCGCTTCCGCCGCAGCAGCATCCACAGCAGCGCCACTATACCCGCGATCGCAAATCGGACAGCCGCCGCGCGCAACGGCGGCACATCGCCCACCAGCAGCCGAATAGCCGCCCAGGTGCTGCCCCAGATTGTGCACAGCAGGGCCAGCCCGGCCCATTCACGCACTCTCATCGCCATGCCTCCGCCGGCAAACAGGAAGGGCTGCGCATCGCGCAGCCCTTCTTGGTTCTTACCTCATCAACATCTTACGCGCGATCGCCGCCGCCGCTGTTGCCGGCACCGGAACCACCACCCGGCCCGCTGCGACGTCCGCCTCTACGGCGCCGTCCGCCGCCACCACCCGGTCGACCGCCGCCGGCCGGACGCGGTGCGCCAGCCGGTGCTCCGCCTGCAGGTGCGTCGTCGCGGTTGAAGTTCGGCTCATCGCCCTCTTCACCCTCATCGCCGCCGTCCGCGTCGTCTTCGAAGTCGTCTCCGCCTTCAATCGTGATGGTGCTCTCGTTGGAACGAGGCTGCTCGTCGCCGCCCTGCGCTCCACCGCGCGGTCCACGGTCGCCACGCCCACCGCGATCTCCACGGTCACTGCGTCCGCCGCGATCACCGCCGCCGCCCTGCTCCGGTTCCGGATCAGGCAAGCCCAGCTTGGCGCGCTGTTCCTTCAGCACGGCCTTGCGTGAGAGCTTGATGCGGTTACCTTCCAGCGCGATGACCTTGACCAGGATCTGATCGCCGTCGCGAAGCTCGTCTTCCACCTTGGCAACGCGATGCTCCGCAATCTCCGAGATGTGCAGCAAGCCGTCCGTACCGGGGAAGATCTCGACGAATGCGCCGAACTCTGCCAGCCGAACCACCTTGCCCAGGTACGTCTTGCCGATCTCCGGCACAGCCGTGATGTCCTGCACCATCTGCATGGCGCGGGCCAGACCATCGGCGTCGCTCGAAGCCACGTTCACGCGCCCCGTGTCGTCCACGTCGATCTTTGCGCCCGTCGCCTCCACGATGCCGCGAATCACCTTGCCACCCGGCCCGATGAGGTCGCGAATCTTGTCCGTCGGAATCATGATGGTCTCAATGCGCGGTGCGAACTTCGACTTCTCTTCATTCGCAGACGCAATCACTGCATCCATCTTGTCCAGCAGGAAGATGCGGCCATGCCGTGCCTGCTCCATCGCCTCGCGCATCAACTGCGCCGTGATGCCCATGATCTTGATATCCATCTGCATCGCGGTAATACCATTGCGCGTTCCGGCCACCTTGAAATCCATATCGCCGTAGTGGTCCTCTGCGCCTGCAATGTCCGTCAGGATGGCGTACTTGTCGCCGTCCTTCACCAGGCCCATCGCCACACCGGCCACTGCACCCTTGATCGGGATACCGGCCTGCATCAGCGCCAGGCTGGCGCCGCAGATCGTCGCCATGGACGACGATCCATTCGATTCCAGAATGTCCGATACCACGCGAATCGTGTACGGAGACTCATCCTCGCCCGGCAGAACAGCCTGCATCGCGCGGAAAGCCAGTGCTCCGTGACCGATCTCGCGGCGTCCAACGCCCGACATGCGGCCCACTTCGCCAACCGAGAACGGCGGGAAGTTGTAGTGCAGCATGAACCGGCGCTTCTGCTCGCCTTCGTAGCTCTCCAGCCGTTGCGAATCGTCCGTGGTGCCCAGTGTTGCCGTTACCAGCGCCTGGGTCTCACCGCGCGTAAAGAGCGCGGAACCATGGACGCGCGGCAGCACGCCTGTCTCGATCGTGATCTTGCGGATCTCGTCGAATGCGCGATGATCCGGGCGGGTGCGCTCGTTCAGCACCTGCTCGCGGAAGATGTTTTCGCGCATCAACTCGTAGTACTTGCTGAGCTTCTTTGCCGCGGCAGCATCGCCCTCCGGCAGGTCCTTCTTCAGCTCGTCCTTGATCTCCTTGACCTTGGCATAGCTGTCGAACTTCGGATACTTCTGGGTGTCGAGCGCATCCTTCAAGCGGTCGCCAACCTTCGCCATCAGGCCATCGTAGTAAGCCTTATCCAACTCGGCGGGAAGCACAGCGCGCTTCGCCTTACCGGCCTTGGCTACAAGCTCCTCGATCGCCGCACAGATCTTCTTGATCTGCTCGTGCGCGAACTCGATCGCATCCACAACGCGCTCTTCCGCTACTTCCTTCGCGCCGGACTCAACCATCACAATGCCGTCCTTCGTGCCGACGACCATGATGTTCAGCTGGCTTTCCTTCATCTCCGCATAGCTCGGATTCACGATGAAATCGCCGTTGACCAGGCCAATGCGAACCGCGCCTACCGGGCCGGCGAACGGAATATCGCTCAGTGCCAGCGCGCAGCTTGCGCCGTTGATGCCAAGCACGTCCGGATCGTTTTCCTTGTCAGCCGAGTACACAAACGCCACAACCTGCGTCTCGTTGCGGAATGTCTCCGGGAACAACGGACGAATGGGGCGATCGATCTGACGGCAGGTCAGGATCTCCTTCTCGCTCGGGCGTCCTTCGCGCTTGATGAAGCCACCCGGGATGCGTCCACCGGCATACGTAAACTCGCGATACTCAACCGTCAGTGGGAAGAAATCGATTCCCTCCTTCGGGTCAGGCGCGGCCACAGCCGTCGCAAGCACGGCGTTATCGCCGCTGGTAATAAACACGGAACCGCTCGCCTGTTTGGCAATGCGCCCCGTCTCAAAATTAATCTGCTTGCCGCCGGCAAGCTCTACTGTCACGTCCTGTTTCATAGTGCGTCCTCTTTTCGTATCGTCATCGTCTGTATAGGAACTTGTGGGCCCGCAGAGGCATGCGCAAGCGCAACATAGCGCGCGCGATGCATCTCCCGCAGCACTTCAAGGCGCGTGCGGGTCTGCTCTGGGGTTTTCTTGGGTTGGGAAACCATCACCGCGTGCGCACCCGCGCACAGCGCAATGGAAACGAACGCAGCCGCAATCATCGGCCGCACCGTTGCGTGCACTGCGGCAGGGCCTGCATGTTCGCAGGCCCTGCCGTCAGTGAAGTTATCCCGGAATAGGATGCCAAACTCGTTCGCATCGTGGGAAATCAGTCCTCAAACCGCTGCATGTAGATACATCCGCTTAGGACGGATGCTCTCGCAACCGGCAGATACAACCGGGTACACCCTACTTGCGGATGCCCAGTTTGCCGATGACTTCGCGATAGCGGTCGGAATCATTTTTCTTCAGGTAGTCGAGCAGGCGGCGGCGTTTGCTCACCAGCATCAGCAGGCCGCGGCGGGAGCCATGGTCCTTCTTGTGCGTCTTGAAGTGCTCGGTCAATTCGCCGATACGCTCGCTCAGGATCGCAATCTGAACCTCAGGACTGCCGGTGTCAGAATCATGGGTACGGAACTTCGTAATGATGTCGGTTTTTTTTGCAGGTGCCAGCACGATCGTGCGTTACTCCAATTCAGTTAATTCTGTTCATTCCACTCAATAAGTGTCTCTCAAAGAATAGCATGC
>DASWOP010000313.1:0-4124 GCA_036404255.1 Acidobacteriaceae bacterium
ATGGCACATCGGGATCAGCTCAGCCGTCTTCTTCGCCGCCTGGATGCCGGCAAACCGCGCCACTTCCAGGGGATCGCCCTTGGCGTTGCGTGGCAGCGCCGCCAGCACCTCGCTGGATAGCTCTACGAAGGCCTCAGCCACAGCCTCGCGCCGTGTCGCCGTCTTGGCGCTCACGTCGACCATCCGTGCCCGTCCTGCCGTATCGAAGTGCGAAAGTGATTTCTTTGGTGGCATCGGCTTCCAGCCTAACAAAATTACCGCATCAGAACCGTCACATTGCTTCCAGCAGGGATGCTGCTGACGTCATCCGGCACCACCATGTAGCAGTTAGCACGCGCATTGGCCGCCAGATCGCCCGAGCCCTGCGTTGTGACGATCGTCACCTCCGGCCGCTCCCGCCGCGGCGTCCACACCGCGGGAATGAACCGTGTCAGCCCTGGCTTTACCCGTGCTTCATCCCTCAAAATGCCCATAACGAACCGTGGATACTCCGCGCCCGCTCCACCCAGCGCCGCCACCATTGCCCGTGCAAACACCAGGAAAGTAACCTGCGTAGACACCGGATTACCCGGTAATCCAAAGAAATACTGCCCTCGCGCCGGAATCCGCCCAAACACCACCGGCTTCCCCGGCTGCATCCGCACCCCTGTAAAGAAAAATTCCGCCCCAATCGCCTCCAGCACAGGCTCCACCAGGTCATATTTTCCAGCAGATACGCCCCCAGAGAGCAGCAGCAGCTCACAATCCTGCGCACCATGAATCGCCGCATCCAGCGACGCGCGCGTATCACCAGCGATCGGCAGCCGCACCGCCTCGCCCCCCGCCTCCTCCACCAGCGCCGCCATCGCATAGCTGTTGGAGTTGCGAATCTGGTGGGGAAGCGGTGTCTCCGCCAACTCCACCAGCTCATCGCCCGTAGCCAGAATCGCCACCCGTGGCCGCCTGTAGACCATCAGTGTCTCCGCCCCGCATGCAGCAGCCAGCGCAATCTCGGAGGCACCCAGCCGTTGCCCTGGAAGCAGCAGAGCCTGTCCCTGCTTCGCCTCGCTGCCCGCCGGAATAATGTGTTCTCCCGCGCTCAGCGTGCGGCCCTCTGCCAGCGCAATCTGCCCCTCGCCAGCCGCCACCGTATGCTCCACCATCACCACCGCGTCTGCGCCACTGGGAACCGGCGCGC
Organism: Acidobacteriaceae bacterium; assembly: GCA_036404255.1. GTDB lineage: Bacteria > Acidobacteriota > Terriglobia > Terriglobales > Acidobacteriaceae > JARLFX01. The sequence continues at coordinate 1,178 of DASWOP010000313.1, forward strand.
CCGTCATGATTTCGATGGCTGTCCCAGCCGCCAGCGCCCCTTGTGTCCAGCTCTCCCCCGCACGCAACGAGCCGGCAGCAATCAGTGGCCCCGCATGCAGATCAGCCGCGCGCACCGCGAACCCATCGCGAGCGGAGCGGTTGAAGGGCGGTTGATCCCGGTCCGCTGCGAGCGGCCCCGCAAGCACGCGCCCTCGGCACTCCGCCAGCGCCACGCTTTCGGTCGGCGGAGGCGTAATCGCCCCAGCATGCCGCAGCACCACCGCCAGCGCATCGTCAAAGCCCATCAGAGAGGAGTTTGGATTCATGCAGTCTTTAGACTAGAGCGAACTTTCTATGGGTGTAAGGGTTTCGCTCAACCCATTTATTTGTCATTCCGAAGCGCAGCGCGCGGAACCTGCTTTTAAGTGCCGCCATAAATCATTCATCAACAGTAAAAATGCCCTAAGTCAAACGAAAAAGCCCCGCATCATGCAGATGCAGGGCCTTTGTGGATTGTTGTGGTGAACTACTTGCCCTTCTTGCCGGCCTTGTACGTGCTGTGGATCGTCTCGCCCAGCGAGTTGAGCACGTCCGTTGCATCCTTGGCATGCGACCCTGTGGGCGCCAGTTCCAGATACTTCTGGTACGCTTCGGCGCAACCTTCCGGTGCAACAACCTTACCCGTCTTGTCCACGGTTGCCTTTTGGATCAGGCTCTGCCCGCGGATGAAGTAGGGATCAGGACGCGTTGGATCGATGGCAATCGCCTTGTCCGCTGCGGCCAGGGCCGCGTCCGTATCGTTATGGTTGAAGAAGATCGCTGCTTCGTTGGAGTAGTACATGCCTGCGTTCGCTGGCAGAGTCTTCGCGGCGGATTCATACGCTGCCGCTGCATCCTGCTGCTTGCCGGTATAGGCATACGCCTGGCCCAGGTTGTTCCACGCTGCGGCCTGCAGATCCGGCTTCGGCTTTTTGCTGGCGGTGTCCAGCTCAATGGCCTTCTTGTAATTGGCGATGGCGTCGTCATACTTCTTCTGGCCAGACTGTGCATCGGCCAGCTCAAACCACAGCAAGCCCTCTTCCGGCTTTGCTGTCACGGCCTGCTGCATCGCAGTGGCTGCAGCCTCAAAGTTGCCCGCCTTCTTGGCATCTCGAGCCTGTTGCAGCAGGCTGTTGATGTTGTTGATCTTGGAATTTTCAGCAGTGGTCGAAGAGATCTTCTTCTTGTACTCTTCCAGCGCCTTCTTGTCCTCGGGGCTCATCTTGTCCATGAAATCCTTGCGGGTCATGTCAAAATCGATCACCGTATCGCCTGCCGCAACCTTCACCGTTGGCAGGTAGTCAACTGACTTGCCATCCTTGAAGTAAACGGCCAGGTAGGTGCCGGGTTCGGCGCTGCCCTTGTAGTTGCCGTTCGTGTCCACCGGAAACTCGAACTTGTACTTTGCCGTGGTCAGGTTGCTTGGATTCGTATCGGTCGTCAGCTTCACGTCGCCGCCGATCATTGGCAGACCGGCTGCATTCTGCACATGTCCGTGAACGCTGCCCTGAGCTGCCTGTGCATGTACCTGTGTCTGCATCTGGGGCAGGGCGCAGATCATTGCACCCGCTGCCAGTATTGTTGTAAACCACCGTGTATTCATCATCATTCTCCACTCTCTCCAGCGCGCGGTTAGCGGCTGTTAAATCCGTACTCGGCTATTGCTGCCGGTTAGCGCGCGACCTGGTAGGGGATAGGGTCCGTGAAGCCAGCCTGGCTGAAAGCCCGCAGACGCAACGTGCAACTATCGCATACGCCGCAAGCCGCCACATCGCTTGAATAGCAAGACCAAGTTACATGGAACGGAGCCTTCAATTCAAGGCCGGCCCGGATGATCTCCGCTTTCTTCATGGCAATCAGGGGCGTTACGATGCGGATATCGCCCTCTTTAGTGCCTGCTTCGATCAGCTTGTTGAACGCCTCATAGTACGCCGGCCGGCAGTCCGGATACCCCGAGCTGTCCTGCTCCACCGCCCCAATAAACACTTTTTTCGCCCCAATCACCTCAGCCCAGCTCACCGCGGCAGAGAGAAAGTGCGCGTTGCGGAAGGGAACATACGTCACTGGAATGGCCTGGTCCGGCGCACCGTCCAGCGGGGCATTCTCAGCCGACCGTGGCACCTCAATCGTCGTATCCGTCAGGGCCGATCCGCCGATACGCCGGAAGATGTCGATCCTAAGGTTCATCATCTCGCGCATCCCCAGTTCCTGCGCCACGGCGCGCGCAGACTCAAACTCGCGCGTCTCCGTCCGCTGCCCGTAGCTGAAGTGGATGCCGTAGGTATCGTACTCCTTGGCCGCCATGGCTGCGGTCACGCAGGAATCCATTCCGCCAGAGAGGCAGACTACCGCCCGCTCCCGTTGTTTCGTACCTGTCGTATTGGTCTTCATTTAGAGTCCGTCGCTCCCTTCGTTCTCTGCTTCGGCAACCTCTGCCAGCCCGCTCCTCTGCTCCTTCAGCGCCTCATGCGCCGCCTCTGCATCGGCCTTTTTCACCTGGATGCGGACGCCGCCAAAGTATGCAGCCTCAAAGCCGAGTATCCGGTTCGAATTCTCGTTCTGCACGAGATACGGAATCCCGGCAGACTCCAGAACGCTCTGCACAATGGCGATCTCCGCCGGCGAAACCAGCCGCAGTACCGTCACCCACGCATCGGGGTTTGTCTCTTGCTGCTCCAGTTCCAGATCACTCGCCACTCGTACCCTCCGTTTTGCCACATCCTGAAACATTGGATGCGTTACACGCCCTTTTTCTGCGGCTCCCAGATAAATTTGTGGATCTGCAGGCTCAGCCGCGCGTCCAGCCCATCCTCCAGCATCCACTCCGTCAGCAGCCTCGGGTCCAGCGTAAAATTCTCCGCCGTCCGCACCGGCACCGGCAGCTTCTGGAACCCCGGCGAAAGCAGCACCCCGCCCGCCAGCGCCTG
>DASWOP010000314.1:0-5044 GCA_036404255.1 Acidobacteriaceae bacterium
GCGAAAGCTGGCGCTAAAGCTGCGCACACCCGTCAGCGCAGCCACGCCAATCGCTACAGACAGCAGCACAAAGGCGAACTTCGCCCGCGCCGCCCGCAACTCGCGCGTAGAAATCTTCCACGCCGAACCCCAGCGCAATCCTGCCATGGCTAAGCCGCTCCCGTTGCGTCGTCGCTAACGATCAGCCCGTCGCGCATGGTCACAATCCTGCTGGCGTGGTGCGCAATCGCAGCATCGTGCGTCACCAGAATGAGCGTGGTTCCCTGCTCGCGGTTCAGCGCCAGCAACAGCTTCAGCACGTGCTCGCCATTCGCAGTGTCCAGGTTGCCAGTCGGTTCGTCGGCCAGCACAATCGGGGGCTGCGCCACAAAGGCCCGCGCCAGTGCCACCCGCTGTTGTTCACCGCCGGAGAGTTGTACTGGATAGTGATGCATACGGTCCGCCAACCCCACAGAGGCAAGCAGTTCCTTGGCTCGCGCAATGCCCTCACGTTCCGCTCCGTTGCCGTTCAACTCATACGGCAGCAATACATTTTCCAACGCCATCAGCGTGGGAATGAGTTGGTACGACTGGAAGACGAATCCGATCTGCCGCCCACGAATCTGCGCCAGCTTGTCCTCCGGCATGTAGCTGATGCTAGTGCCAGCAAGCATCACGTCGCCACTCGTCGGCGTATCCAGCCCCGCCAAAAGTCCCAGCAACGTGCTCTTGCCGCTGCCGGAAGCACCCATGATTGCCACCACTTCGCCCTTGCCGATGCTCAGGTTGATGCCGCGCAAAATCTCCACGCTGCGGTCGCCGTTGCGGATCACCCGCGTCAGCCCGCGCACTTCCACAATCGCTTCGCTCAAATTCTTCCTCGCCTGCACCGTGATCTGTACTATTAGCGTCTAAGGTCTTATGACATTATTCACGCCGCGTACGCTTGGACGTCTCTCGCTTCTCACAGGGCTCCTTCTGTTCTGCGGATGCAACCGGTCCACGACCCCACCGCCTGCCGCTACTGCTACATCCACAGTATCGCAGCCCGCGCCTCAATCTGCCGCCACCACGCCGGATTCACGCCCCCTGCTGGTCTGTTTCGGAGACAGCCTGACCGCGGGTTATGGCGCTGATCCCGGCGAAACCTACCCCGACTACCTCCAGCAGGACTTGGACGCGGCCGGGTACCACTACCGCGTCGTCAATGAAGGTATCAGCGGCAACACCACCACAGATGGCCTCGCCCGCCTGCCGCGCATCATTGCGATGAAGCCAGCCCTGGTCATTTTGGAACTTGGCGGCAACGACGGTCTCCGTGGCCAGCCGGTTGCTCTTGCGCAGAAAAATCTGGATGCCATGTTGGCGCAGCTCAAGGCTGCAAAGATCCCCGTCGTTCTGGGCGGAATCACCCTGCCACCTAACTACGGGGCCGACTACGTCAGCAACTTCATCACTATCTATCCCGCACTCGCGAAGAAGTATCACACCCCGCTGCTAGGCTTCGTGCTGGATAAGGTCTACGGCATTCCCGGCAGCATGCAGGAAGACGGTATCCACGCCACGGCGCAGGGCAATCAGCAGGTCGCCAAAAACTTCCTACCCTACATCACGCCGTTACTACAGCATGATTAGCCCAGCACAATCTCCGGATGCACCAGTGTCCCTGCCACCCGCTTACCAATCGCCAGCAGATCGCTCATGTTGGTGAAGAGCTTCACCCGCTCCGAGTTGGAATACTCCGGCACATTCACCGCCATGCCGTTGCGGATGCGTCCCGCCGTCTCCGCATCCACCGTCACTGCCGGAATCTCCGGCAGCAGCGTGCGCAGATGTGGCATCCGTTGTTGCAACACTCCCTCAGCGGCAAGCACCTTCATCTCGTCTAAGCTCACCGCGGACGCCAGCGTGAAAACACCCGCTTGCGTCCGCCGCAGCGACGCCAGATGCGCTCCACAACCCGCCAGCGCTCCCAGTTCATGCGCCACCGAACGCACATAGCCACCCGCCGAAACAGACATGGCAAACGTTGCCGTATCGCCATCCATCGCAGTCAATTCAAAATTTAAAATCTCGATGGTAGCCGTCTTCACCGGAACAGGTTTACCGGCGCGTGCCAGCTTATACGCGGGCACGCCGTTGATCTTCTTCGCCGAATACACCGGCGGCAGCTGCTCCATCACGCCATGAAACTTCGTCGCCAACTCGCGCAACTCATCCAGTGATTTCGTCAGTGGCGCAGGCTCACTCGTTGCCGTACCTTCCACGTCATAAGAATCCGTCGCGAACCCAAACCGTATCGTTCCGGTATAGCTCTTCTGCGCCTGCCCAAAGAACTGCGCCAGTCGCGTGCATCGTCCCATCAGCAGCGGAAGCACGCCAGTCGCCATCGGGTCCAGCGTGCCCAGGTGTCCAATCGCCTTCTCGCCAGTGGCCCGGCGCACAATGCTCACCACGTCGTGCGAGGTCATACCCGACGGTTTATCTAATACTAGAAGTCCATTCATCACGCTTGATTGTATGCGACGTGTCTTCGCAGTGCCGGTGTGCTAATCGCGGCTGTGATGCCGGACCAGCGAGAGGAATTCATTCCGCGTTCCCTGGTGTTCGCGGAAAACGCCGGTCATGGCCGATGTCACCGTGGACGAATGCTGCTTCTCCACGCCGCGCATCATCATGCACAGATGCTGAGCCTCCATCACCACGCCCACGCCCTGCGGACGAATCGCATCTTCAATTGCTGCCGCAATCTCGCGCGTTAGCCGCTCCTGCACCTGCAGGCGGCGCGCAAAGATATCCACCAGACGAGCCATCTTGCTCAGCCCCACCACCTTGCCATTGGGAATATAGGCAATATGCGCCTTGCCGAAGAACGGCAGCATGTGGTGTTCGCACAGCGAGTAGAACTCCACATCGCGCACAATCACCATCTGGTCATAATCCACATCAAAGAGCGCGTCACGCAGCACCTGCGCCGGATTCATATCGTTGCCGCGCGTCAGGAACGCCATCGTCTGCTCCGCCCGTTCGGGCGTGCGCAGCAAGCCATCGCGGCTTGGGTCCTTGTCATAGCGCTTCAGCAACTCACCATAGATCTCCTGCGTCGTTGCGTCGGCCAATAGCCGGCGGGGATCAGTATTTTCGGTCATCGTGCTCTCTTTCTACTCGTCTGCGTACTCAAAGGAATTCTTTCCGGTCTCTTCCGCTCGCACCCGCTCCACTTTGGCGGCTTGAAAGCCTTCCTTGAAGATGCGATAGATCTCAATGCATAGATTCTCTGTGGTCGGCACGCGATTCGCAAAGTTTGGCAGCGTATTCAGATTCATATGGTCGAAGATTGCGAGCATATTTTCACTGGCGAATCCATCCAGCAGCGCCAGGTCGCACACCATACCCGTCGTCGCATCCACCGGGCCGCTCACCATTACTTCCACCACGTAATTGTGCCCGTGGCCATGCGGATTATTGCACTTTCCATACACCTCGCGATTGCGCGCGTCGTCATACGCATCGCAATGCAAGCGGTGCGACGCCACAAAGTGGTATCGCCGGCCAAGATGTGCAATGGGAGCAGCCGCCGTCATGCCTCACCCATATAATCGGCAAAGAGGTCGGGCATCTCGTACACGCGCACCCGCTGTAGCTTCGCCCCGGGAATCTTCCCTTCCAGCCGCTTCCACGCCGCAATGGCGATGTTCTCCGTCGTCGGCAGCGCCGTCTTGAACTCCGGAATCTCCAGGTTCAGATGCCTGTGGTCCCACACGCCTACCACCTCGCGCTCCATGATCTCCTTCAGCGCCTTCAGGTCCACCACAAAGCCGGAGACAGGATCGACCTCGCCCGCCACCGTCACCTCCAGCGTGTAGTTGTGTCCATGCCCATTGCGATTGGCGCACTTGCCGAAAGCGCGGACATTTTCTTCCTCGCTCCAGTTATCGACCCAGTAGTAGTGCGCGGCAGAGAATTCAGCTTTGCGTGTCAGCAGCATCATCGGGGATTAAACTCTCGCTTTCAGAGAATCAGTAGGGTACTCGCGTCCCTTCCAGCTTACGCGTCTTCTTAGCGTGTGGTGCAGCCAACTGCGCACCAGCAGCGCGCAAAACAGCGGCACTCCAGCAACCGAAATCACGCAATCCAGCGCTGAGAAGTTAGACTTCGCCACGCGCACAAAGTAACGCCGCAGCACATGCAGCCAAAGCAACACCAGCGCCAGCTTCTGCCACCACAGCACCAGCGCCAGATGCGGCAGCGCCCACAGCAGCAGTGGCAGCCCCCCGATCAACGCCGCATCCAGCCCGCGCATCAGCGCCAGCAGCAGCGGCAATGGAAACAGCAATGCCAGGTTCTTGGTCCAACCCTCCACCATCGCGCCAAAGCTGCGGTACATCCGCGCAGCTACCTGCTCCGGCGCATAGCGAAAACGCACCAGCTTCCCTGCCCGCTTGAACCGTTTAGCCAGCGCCACATCCTCCAGCACCTCGCCCGCCACCGCGCCATGTCCGCCCATCTGGAAGTACGCCTCGCGCTCCACCAGCAGAAACTGTCCATTCGCCGCGGCAATCGGTGAAGCCGGATCGCTCGCCTTCCCCGGCGGAAACGCCACCGCCAGTTCAGAAAACACCAGCGGCATCAGTGCCCTCTGCCACAACCCCTGCACCATCTGCCGGGGCGAATAAGAGAGCATCGCCGCCGCATGCCGTTCGCGCTCATGCAGCGCCCGCCGCAGCGAACCCGGCTCATGCACGGTGTCCGCATCGGTAAACAGCACGAACGCGCCTCTCGCCTGCGCCACCGCAAACCACAACGCGGCATTTTTGCCCATCCATCCCTTTGCAGGGGGAGGCGCTGTCAGCAGCTCCACTCCAGCCACACTCTTTGCAATTGCCGCCGTCGCGTCGGTGGAACCATCATCCACGCAGATCAGCTCCCAATCGCGCCCCAGCGCAAAGCCCTCATCCGATTGCGACGCCAGCGACTTCAGGCACTCCCCAATGCTTGCGGCCTCGTTACGCGCCGGAATAATTACGCTCAGCAGCAGCTTAGTCTGGTCGGTCATACAAACAGG
>DASWOP010000315.1:0-3925 GCA_036404255.1 Acidobacteriaceae bacterium
ATCTGCTCGTTCTCCGTGGGGCAGACGTCCATGCAGGCGCCGCAGGTGGTACATCCCCAGACGGCTTCGCGCGAAAGCGCAAAATCCAGCAGCGGACGCGGGGAGGCGGCGCCTTGCTCAAATGGAACGGAATCGAAGAAGTCGAAGGCGCTGCGGGCTTCGGCTCCGCTGGTGATGCGATTCAATTCCATGCGCTTGTTGATCTCAAGCGCCGCGGGAGAGAGTGATTTGCCGGTTGCGGCGGCGGGGCAAACGTCCTGGCAGCGGTTGCACTGGATGCAGGCGTAGGCGTCAACGAGCCGGGCCCACGCGAGGTCTTCGAGAAACTTTGCACCAATGGCGGGTGCGTCTTCGGAGAGCTGATCGAGATCGAGCTTCATCGCGGGGAGTTCGCCGCTGCTGGCGTTGCGGCGGAAGAAGTATTTGAGCAGCGCGAGAAAGATGTGGATGTGCTTGGTATAGGGAAAGTAGGCGAGGAAGAGTAGAACGCTGCCAAGCGCGCCCCAGTATCCGAAGATGCACCATGCGGGAGCATTCTGCACTGTAAAAAGATGCGACAGCAGTGAACCGAAGGGTTGCCAGGAATCGAGGCCTTCCAGCGCGAGCTTTGCGCCGCTGCCGATGGCGCGGCTTCCAACGTGAAAGAGGATGAAGGCGGAGACGATCACGGAGTCGCGCGTGATCTTGCCGTGCTGCACATCTTCATGCAGAAGGGTGCGCTGGTTGAAGCGGAAGTCGCGGCGCGCGGGCAGGATGAACCGGCGGAGGACCAGAGCGATGACGCCGATCAGGACAAGGAAGCTGAGAACATCGGCGCAGAGGTTGTAGATTGCGCCCAGGGTAGTGGCGGAGGAGATGCGGAAGTCGACGTAGCCTTCGAGAGCATCGAGTAGATTGACCAGGATGTAAAAGGTGAATCCGTAGAAGATGAAGGAGTGAAAGATGCTGAGAGTGATGCGCTTGCGGAAGGTGCGGGACTGCAGCAGGGTGGTGCGCAGAGCGTACGACGCGCGGCGGAGGATGTGGTCCGTGCGTGGTTCAGTGTCTGCGCGGCCACGACGAATGCGTGCCGCCAGCCGATAGAAACCACGCGCTCCAGCAAGCGACGTGACGATAGCGAAGACGAGGAAGAGAATTTTCTGCGAGGAAGGAAGCACATGGTCTCCGTGAACTAGCGATGCTGGAAGTTTGCAGGCCGTTTGGCGATGAAGGCCGCCATGCCCTCTTTCTGATCTTCGGTGGCAAACGCGGCTTCGAAGAGACGCCGCTCCATGCGCAGGCCTTCGCTGAGGGGAGCTTCGAAGGCGCGGTTCACGGCTTCCTTCACCATCATGGCAGCGGGCAATGACATGGATGCAATGGTGGCGGCGGTGGCCAGTGCGTCCTCCAGCAACTGCGCGGCGGGCACAATGCGGGCTACGAGTCCAGCGCGTTCGGCCTCGGTTGCATCGATCATGCGGCCTGTCAGGCACATCTCCATCGCCTTGGATTTACCCACGGCGCGTGTGAGCCGTTGCGAGCCGCCCATGCCGGGCAGCACGCCCAGCCTGATCTCCGGTTGACCGAATTTCGCGGTGTCTGCCGCGAGGATGAAGTCGCACATCATGGCGAGTTCGCAGCCGCCGCCCAGCGCGAAGCCGGCGACGGCCGCGATGACCGGCTTGCGCACGGCGGCTATACGGTCCCATCCGGCGAAGCGACCGTCCATGAAAAGTTCGACCGAGCCGAGGGACTGCATCTCCTTGATGTCGGCTCCGGCGGCAAAGGCTTTTTCAGAGCCGGTGATGACGATGCAGCCGATGCCGGTATCGGCATCCAAGGCGGTGAGGGCGCTGGTGAGCTCGTGCATCATCTGCATGTTCAGGGCGTTCAAGGCCTGGGGCCGGTTCAGGGTAATCAAGGCTACCCGGTCACGTTGTTCGGTCAGAATCGTCTCGTAATCCACGGCGGTTCTCCCTCAAATTTAACTTGCTTGCCGATGGTGCGATAAGTCTGCGGCAAATGCTACAGTATTCAAGCGACTGAATGACTATTCATTTTGGCGCAGGCGTTTCAGTTCTGGCAACAGGAAATACTTTCTGACCCCGCAGGAGGAAATTTCGAAGATGAAGATCCTGGTCTATGTCCGGCAGGTGCCGGATGCTGAGGCGACCATTGCGATTGTTAACGGCGCGGTTTCGCTGGATGGCGCGAAGCTGGTGCTGGACCCGATGGATGAGTATGGGCTTGAGGAGGCGTTGCGCTTCCGCGATGCCGGCGCGCCAGCAGAGATCATTGCCATAGCTGTTGGGCCGTCGAGGAACGAAGAGGCCCTGCGCAGTGCGCTTGCCATGGGCGCGGACCGCGCCATCCATGTAGAAAGTGAAGCGGCGCTGGATCCGATTGCGCTGAGTAGCGTGGTCGCGGAGCTGGCTCGCAGGGAAGAGGCCACGCTGATCTTCAGTGGTGGGCGGCAGGCGGATTGGGACAGCGATGCGCTGGGCGCCGCGGTGGCGGAGCGGCTGGGTTGGCCGCAGCTTACGTGGACCAACCAGCTGAAACTCACGGGTGAGCAACTAACCGGACGGCATGATGTGGATGACGGCAACGAGAGCTTCACCGTGGCACTGCCTGCCGTCGTTACAACGCAGCAGGGGCTGAACAATCCGCGCTATGCCACGCTACCCAACATCATGAAAGCGAAGAAGAAGGAGCTGCGGAAGGAGGCGCTGGCTGCCTTTGCCGTGCAGGCCGTGGTGAAGACGGTCTCGGCGGAGATGCAGGTGCGGACGCGACTGCGAAAGATACTGCAGGGCAAGGATGATCCTGCGGGGGCAGCCGCGCAGTTGGTGGAGATACTGCGCACGGAAGCGAAGGTGATCGCATGATTCTGATTGTGGCGGAGTATGCAAACGGCAAGCTGAGCAAGAGCACTGCGGAGATGGTGACGGCAGCGCGCGGCGCGGGCGCAGAGGGGCCGGTGACGATTCTGGTGCTGGGCTCGGGCGTGGCGGCGATTGCGGCAGAGGCGGCGCGGCTGGCGGAGCAGGTGCTGGTGGTGGATTCTGCGAAGCTGGCGCAGTATTCTCCGGAGACGTGGGCGGCGGCGATTGCGTTTGTGGCGAGCGAGGGCGAGGGGAAGCTGGTGCTGATTGGCGGCAGCCGCAGCGGGCGAGAGTATAGTCCGCGGGTGGCGGTGAAGCTGAATGCGCCGCTGCTGGAGGATGTGATTCAACTGAAGCGTGAAGGTGACGTGACGCGGGCGCAGCGGTACACGTATCTGGCACGAGTCACGGAGACGGTGGAGGCGAGCGCGCCGCTGGCGGTGGTTTCGGTGAAGCCGGGAATCTTTGCTGCGGCGCAGCCCGCGGCCGCGGCGGCTGAACAGTTTGATGTGGATGTGGAGCTGCCTGAGCTGCGCGTACAGGTGACGGGAAAGACCAAGTCGCAGGCGGCGCGCATCTCGCTGACGGAGGCGGATATCATCGTCTCCGGCGGCCGCGGCGTCGGCTCGCCGGAGGGATTCGCAGCACTGGTTGAGGGCCTGGCGGACAAATTGGGCGCGGCGGTGGGAGCTTCGCGCGTGGTGGTGGATGCGGGCTGGCGGCCGTATGCCGAGCAGGTGGGACAGACGGGCAAGACGGTGCAGCCGAAGGTCTATATCGCCATCGGTATCTCGGGCGCGGTGCAGCATCTTTCCGGCATGAACAAGGCGAAGACCATCGTGGCGATCAATCGGGATGCGGATGCGCCGATCTTTCAGGTGGCCGATTACGGCATAGTGGGTGACGTGCAGCAGATTGTGCCGGAGATGATCCGGCTGGTGTCGAAGACGGGCTAGTCTGCGCGGCAGATGCTGCAGATGGCGGCGCCGAACTTGTCCGCTTTGGCCGAGCCGATGCCGGGTACGGTAAGCAGATCGCTGAGCGAGCGTGGGCGCTCCATG
>DASWOP010000316.1:0-6914 GCA_036404255.1 Acidobacteriaceae bacterium
GGCAACCGCATCGAACCCCGCCGTGCCGGCGTCCTCATCTACGCCCTGCAACTCGCATCCACCAACCTGCGCAGCACGGATCTCAAACTCGTCAGTGGATTCTCCACCAACGTCACCTCATTCCAACTCGCGGAAGACGGCAGCGAAATCGCCGCCTGAATCCCCGCACAACGTCGGAAACAAAGCGTGTAGCAGCATCGAAGTGGGTGCCCCGGGTCTCGATTCTGAGACCTGGGTTCGCAGGATTTCCATTCACCACCGCACCATCCGCAGCTACGGCAAACGCGAACATCTCCGCACTCCTTCGCTCGTGATCAACCTCACAATACAAATCATTCCCTTGAAATTCGCGCAAAATCTTCATACCGCGCCGAATGGGAAGTGAGAAAATAATCCCATGAGCATTACGGAGACGCTCCAGGATCAGCTCGACGCCATCACCGCGAACACGCGCAAGCTTGTTCCAGCGGATCGCCTGGCCGTCTCCGAGCAGGCCGTGACCGAGCTCTTCAACTCCGGCATCGAAGACCGCATCCTGAAGCCCGGCATGCGCGCCCCTGAGTTTGAACTACAGGACGCCTCCACCGGCAAGCTCGTGCACTCGACCGACGTACTCGCCCTCGGCCCCATGGTGCTCAGCTTCTTCCGCGGCCGCTGGTGCCCCTACTGCGTCACCGAGCTCGAAATCTGGCGAGACCTCTACCCCGACCTGCGCCAGCGCAACGCCCTCTTCGTCGCCGTCTCCCCCCAGATGCAGCGCCAGAATGACTTCACCGTCCAGCAACACTCGCTGCCCTTCGCGGTCCTGACAGACCCCGCCTGCGCCCTGGCCGAGCAGTTCGGCATCGCCTACACCGTGCCGGAGTACCACCGCCTGCACCTCCGCAGCATCATGGTCAACATCCCGTACGTGAACGGTGAAAACACCTGGCGCCTCCCCCTCCCCGCCGTCTTCGTCATCGGCCAGGACAACATCATCCGATTCTCTGAAGTGCACGCAGATTTTCGCGTCCGCCCCGAGCCGGCAGATGTGCTTGCAGCCTTATAAATCAAACATTTTTTGGCGTTTCGCCAAACGCAAGAGCAATCGCATTGGAATGTGGCTAAACCAGCGATGATGCGCAGGCAGGATAGTAACAGCATTCCAAAAGAAGAAAAGGCGCACCGCGAGGTGCGCCTTTTTGGATGGGTTGATTACGCAAAGCGCAGTTTACGGCTCGGCGTTGGGGTCTGGAGCTTCGCCGGGCTCGCGCTCCTGCAGCTGCTTGGCGAGCTCTTCCTGCTTCTTCGCCTTGGCTTCTGCGCGCTTTGCTGCCTTGGCATCGAGCTCCTGCTCGGCTCCGAGCAGTTCGATGTAGGCCATCTCGGCGGCATCGCCCTGGCGTTGGCCCGTGCGCACGATGCGCAGGTAGCCGCCATTGCGGGTGCCGTAGCGAGGAGCCACGGTGGAGAACAGGCGGGTGACGGACTCCGGCGTCATCAGGTAGGCTGCGGCCTGACGGCGTGCGTGGAGGTCGCCACGCTTGCCCAGGGTAATCATCTTCTCGACGATGGGACGTGTTGCCTTCGCCTTGGTGATGGTGGTCTGGACGCGGTCGTTGAGAAGGATGGATGTGACCAGGTTGCGCAGAAGCGCGCGGCGATGGCTGGTGTTCCGTCCGAGTTTGAATCCTGCATTGCGATGACGCATGGTCGTATCTCTCTAAATCAGGGATCAGGGAACAGGGATCAGGGAACGGGGGTTCGCTGAGGGCTGTACCGTGTACTGCAAAAATCACTTACTGCAAAAGCCGTACTGCAAAAATTTCAGGGAGGAGTAAGGGGCAGGTTGTTCCCTGCGCCCTACTCCCTGTTCCCTAGTTAGAAGCTCTCTGTTTCGGTGACGGGAACGTCGAGATCTTCGTCTTCTTCTTCATCGTCGTCATCATCGTAAGAACCGAAACCGGCGGCCAGCGTGGCGGCGGGAAGGATAGACGTCGGGCCCGGGACCGGGTTACCGCTCTCGTCAATCCGCATGCCGAGCGAAAGGCCCATCTGCGCGAGAATTTCCTTGATCTCGTTCAGCGACTTGCGGCCGAAGTTCTTGGTCTTCAACATCTCAGCTTCGGTCTTCTGGATCAGCTCGCCGATGGTCTGGATATTCGCGTTCTTCAGGCAGTTGTAGCTGCGCACGGAGAGCTCGAGTTCTTCGACCGAACGGTTCAGGTTCTCGTTGCGGATCGCAGGGCCATCGTGCGCACCCTCAATACCCGCTTCCATCTCCTCTTCAAAGTTGATGAAGATGGTCATGTGATCCTTCAACAGCTTGGCGGCCAGGCCGACTGCGTCTGCCGGAAGCACGCTGCCGTTGGTCCAGACCTCGATGGTGAGCTTGTCATAGTCAGTGATCTGACCGAGACGGGCTGCATCCACCGTGTAGTTCACCTTGCGCACGGGCGAGTGAACGGAGTCCACCGGGATGAAGCCGATACCAAGGTCAGTGTCAAAGTTCTTGTCGGCCGAGATGTAACCGCGACCGCTCTTGAGGCGCATCTCCATGTCGAGCTTGCCGCCTTCGGAGATGGTGCAGATGTAGACTTCCTTGTCGAGAATTTCCACGTCGCCGTCGGCTTCAATCATGCCGGAGGTGATGACGCCCGCTGCATCGGCGCGCAGGTAGAGGGCCTTGGGGCCTTCCCCGTTGAGCTTGAACGGAATCTGCTTGAGGTTCAGGATGATGTCGGTCGCGTCTTCCACGATGCCGGCAATCGACTGGAACTCATGCAGAACGCCTTCGATGCGAACTGCGGTTACGGCAGCACCTTCCACGGACGAAAGCAGCGTGCGGCGAAGTGCATTGCCGATCGTTGTCCCGAATCCGCGCTCAAAGGGCTGCGCGCTGAACTTGCCGTATTTATCAGTAAGCGTCTCGGTTTCTACTGCGAGGCGCTTCGGCTTTTGAAAACCTCTCCAAAGCATATCTGTCTACCTTTTCCAGTCCGGGCGCGCCGCGAAGCATTCTGCTGCGGCCGGACAAGTTCTCCTGCGATTAAGTTGCCGCCGTAGCGGTTGAAGCACGTACCAAAATGATGGTGGCGGCATGAGTGTTTTGACTCATGCCGCGCACAGATTACTTGCTGTAAAGTTCGACGATCAGCTGTTCGTTTACCGGCAGGTTGACGTCTTCACGCTTCGGCAGCGCGATGACCTTGCCGCTGAAGTTGTCGCGATCGATCTGCAACCACTGAACGGAGTTCTGGCCGGCGGCGAAGTCACGTGCCGTCTCCAGCAGGACCAGCTTCTTGGAAGCCTCACGGATGGTGATCTCGTCGCCAACCTTCACCTGGAAGGATGGGATGTTCACCTTGCGGCCGTTGACCTGCACATGGCCGTGACGAACGACCTGGCGTGCCTGGCGGCGCGAAAGCGCGTAGCCAAGACGATAGGCAACGTTGTCCAGACGGGTCTCCAGTTGCTGCAGAAGCAGCTCGCCGGTGACGCCCTGGCGGCGGGTGGCCTTCTCGTAGTAGGCGCGGAACTGGCCTTCGAGCGCGAAGTAAATGCGCTTGGCCTTCTGCTTCTCGCGAAGCTGCAGGCCGTAGCCTACAATCTTTGCCTTACGGGTCTGGCCATGCTGGCCTGGGGGGAAGTTACGCTTCTCGATCGGGCATTTCTCAGAGAAACACTTCGGTCCCTTCAAGAAAAGCTTCGTGCCGTCGCGACGGCAGAGACGGCAGACTGGTCCTGTATAACGTGCCATTTTCTTTCACTCCTGATTCGGTTGTCGACCGGTTTACACGCTGGCAGCGCTTCATCCCGGTCCTTGGTTTCGGTTTCCCTCTCAGCACATCGCTGAGAAAACTTACACGCGGCGGCGCTTGGACGGACGGCAACCGTTGTGAGGAATCGGCGTTACGTCGCGGATGCTGCGCACATCAAGACCAGCTGCTGCGAGAGCGCGGACGGCCGACTCACGACCCGAACCGGGACCGGAGACGCGGACGTCTACCGAGCGCAGACCATGGTCGCGCGCGGCATTGGCTGCGCCGACGGCTGCCTGCTGTGCGGCAAAGGGAGTTCCCTTGCGCGAACCGCGGAAGCCGAGCGAGCCCGAGCTCTTCCAGCTCAGGGTGTTGCCCTGCTGGTCGGTGATGGTGACGATGGTGTTGTTGAACGAAGCCTGAATGAAGACCAGGCCGTACGGAACATTCTTCCGCTCGCGCTTCTTGAACTTCTTGTTCTTGCCGGTCTTGGCGGCACCGGCTGCACTTTTCTGGGTCGCCATTATTTAGTCGCTTTCTTCTTGCCGGCAACGGTGCCCTTACGGGGGCCTTTGCGCGTGCGAGCGTTGGTGTGGGTGCGCTGGCCGCGAACCGGCAGGCCGCGACGATGACGGAGACCGCGATACGACTGGATCTCGATGAGACGCTTGATATTGAGTGAGATGTCCTTGCGGAGATCGCCCTCAATATTGCCTTCCTGCTCGATAACCTGGCGGATGCGGTTAACCTCGTCCTCGTTTAGATCCTGTACCTTGGCGATCGGACTAACGTCCGCCTTGGCGAGAATCTTGGCGGCGCGGGGATCTCCGATGCCGTAGATGTAAGTGAGCGCGATGCGTACCTGCTTGTTCCGCGGTAGATCGACGCCTGCAATACGTGCCATGGGTTTCTCTCTTTATGCGATGGATGCCTGTGCATCCTTCGCGGTTATGTGGCCGGCCATCAAGCCTGCCACTGGTTCTGGGATTCTCCCGGGTTCATCGCAAGCCTTGAGTCCGGCTAACTAGCCCTTTTGCTTCATGAGAAGCGGGATGGCCCGTCTGGTGAGTCCTCGCACAGGTGCGAGCGCAGGGGATTAGCCCTGGCGCTGCTTGTGCTTGGCGTTCTCGCAGATCACACGCACCACGCCACGGCGGTGGATGACCTTGCACTTGTCGCAAATCTTCTTTACCGATGCACGAACCTTCATTGTTTAATCCTGCTTCCTATCGGGTGCAACATCTCGCGGCGATGCTTTGCCACGGAATCTTATTTGTAGCGGTACACAATGCGGCCGCGCTTCAGATCATACGGGCTGAGCTCAATGGCGACACGGTCGCCGGGGAGAATGCGGATGAAGTTCTTACGCATCCGGCCGGAGACATGCACAAGCGCTTCGTGCTTGTTCTCAAGCTCCACCTTGAACATCGCGTTCGGCAGTGTCTCTGTAACCACCGCCATCACTTCAATTGCGTCTTCCTTCGACAATCGGGCTCCTTGTTGAAACTCTTGCCGTGCTGCTTTTCGCTACCGCGTCAAAACTACCGGGCCGCTCTCCGTTACAGCGACGGTGTGCTCAAAGTGAGCGCTCCACTTGCCGTCTACCGTCACGGCCGTCCAGCCGTCCTTCAAAACCTTTACATCGCCGCTGCCGATGTTGACCATCGGCTCAATCGCCAGCACCATGCCGACGCGCAGTTTCGGACCCTTACCGCGGGTTCCATAGTTCGGAATCTGCGGATCCTCGTGCATGCTGCGACCGATACCATGACCGACGAAGTCACGAACAATGCCGAAGCCGTTCGCTTCAATCGCTTCCTGCACGGTAGCGCCGATGTCGCCGATCGTGGCGCCCACCTGCGCTTCCTGGATGCCCGCCTCCAGCGACTGCTGAGTTACATCCAGCAGCTTGCGGACACCCGGCGCAACCTTACCCACCGGAATCGTCACTGCGCTATCCGAATAAAAACCGTCCAGCACCACACCACAATCCACCGAGACGACATCACCCTCGGCCAGAATCTTCTTCGCCGAGGGAATACCGTGGATCACCTCGTCGTTCACGCTGGTACAGAGACACGCCGGATACCCGTGATACCCCTTGAATGCCGGCTTTGCGCCGAGTTCAGCAATCTTGCTGGCTGCTGCCTTCTCCAGATCCATCGTGGAGACCCCGGGAGCTACCGCCTCACGCACGGCGTAAAGCACCTTCTGCAAAATCTCACCGCTGCGCCGCATCTTCGCGATCTCCTGCGGCGTCTTGATCATGATTGCCACTTTGCTACTGTCCTTATCCGTTCCGTGAAACTGTATCCGCGAGGCTCTCGCTCCGCAGGCGCACAAGCGCGCTTAGGATGCAGGCAGTCACATCTTCCACTGCCAGCTCACCATCTAACTCTTCAAACCGTCCGAGTGCGCGGTAATGATCGATCACCGGAGCCGTCTGCGCCTGATACGTACGCATCCGTTCTTCAAAGATTGGCTCAGTGTCGTCGGTCCGCTGTTCCAGAATTGCACCTTCAAGATCACAGTATCCCTCTTTAGCCGGAGGGTGAGTGTAAACGTTGTAGATGCTCTTGCAGACAGGACAATTGCGACGCCCTGTTATGCGACGCAACAACTGATTATAGCCGACATTCACACTCAAGGCAACGACAGGAAGCCACTTCTGGCTGTCCGGGGCGGTGGTAGATGCCAAATGCTTATCCAGCCATTCAGCCTGCCCCAGCGTGCGGGGAAACCCGTCCAGAATGAACCCCCTGGCAGTGTCCGGCTCCTGTAGGCGAAGTGCTACCAAGTCGTTTACCAACTCGTCAGGAACCAGAAGCCCCTGTTCCATCAGACTTTTAGCCATATGTCCGACTGGTGTCTGCGCCTTGACAGGGTCATTTTTGATGGCCCGGAGGATGTCGCCAGTCGAGATCTGAGGAACGCCCCAGATAGCCATCAGAGCCTTAGCCTGGGTTCCCTTGCCTACGCCGGGTGCACCTAACAGAAGTACCGGGCCAGGAGTGAAACTGGTCGTGGCAGCAAATTGCGCGGCCTCCGCAGCGTGCGGCATATTACCAGCTCCGGCGACCGCGAATGCGGCCGCTCTTCGGTGAGAAGCCCTCGTAGTGACGCATGATCAGCTGCGATTCGACTTGATTGACGGTATCCATGGCGACGCCAACC
>DASWOP010000317.1:0-12234 GCA_036404255.1 Acidobacteriaceae bacterium
GACGCCTCCGGCAGGATGGGACAACGGCGAGTCCAGTGCTTTACTGGAGCGGCTGGAAGATCGTTTCGAACTGGTGTTGATGCTGGCGGTAGTGCATCACCTGTTGCTTACGGACCAGATACCCTTGCGGGAGATTATTGCGCTCTGTGCGCGGCTGACCCAGCGCTACCTCGTGCTGGAATGGGTGCCGGTCAGCGATCCGATGTATCGGGAGATGATGCGCGGGCGGGACGATCTCTACGGCTCGCTGACTAAGACCGATCTCCTGGAAGCATGCTCTGGCAGCTTTCATCTTTTGCAACAGACCACGCTCGGCAATGGGCGTGTGCTCTTCCTCTTTGAAAGAAAGTGATAGATGCCGATCCTTAGAAAGCTGTGCCAATGCCTGGGCCTCGCCTCGCTCCTTCTGTTACCGAGATATGCTGGCTTGCTTGGTGGCGGCTCCGATGGCCGCCTCCACTCGCCCCACGCGCTAGCCAGCGTCTGCTGGACGCATAGCGCGGAGATCCTGCTGATTGGAGCCTTCCTCTTCGCGCTCATCGCCCCATTGCAGCGCACATTTATCTATCCGATGGTGCGGCTGGCTCTCATTATCGGTATACCGCCATGTATTCTCCTTCGCACTCGAAGCCTTTTCCCGTTCACCTTTCCGCATCGATTGCTTCCGGCTCTTGCTCTGGTCTGGGGGCTTGCGATTCTATGGCTCTATCTTCGGCGTCCTGTCTGGTACAGCCGCGCTGTCATGCTTGGCGGTGAGCTAGGCATGGCCTTTGCGCTGTTTGCTCTCGTCAGTATCGGGCAGATACTTTGGGTTCTCCGCTGGAAGCCACTGCCTCAACAATACTCAGCCGCATGGAGCACTGCGCCGCAACCCCCACGAGTTCATCCATTGCTGGTGTGGCTCATTCTGGATGAACTTTCTTATGACCAGACGTTTGAGCATCGCCAGCCGGGGCTTGCTTTGCCCAACTTCGACACTCTACGCACTCAGAGCATCCTTTTTACCGACGTGCAGCCGGCAGGCTATGCCACAACGAACGTGATTCCGTCTCTGCTCAGCGGAAAAATTATCGACGACGTGAAGTTCGACATGAAGAGTCGCCTGCATGTTCACCATTCCGGGACGCGCGGCTGGCAACCGTTGAGCGGACGTGACACGGTATTTTCTGATGCAAAGCAGAATGGCTGGCGCACCGCTGTCGTTGGCTGGTTCAACCCCTACTGTTCGGTCTATCGGGACGCAGTCGATGACTGCTACTGGGCCAATCAGGACGAACTTGAGGGCCCCGCAATCATCGATGATAGTGTGCGTCAGAACCTCACGATATCGCTTGGTCAGATAGCACTCAGGGCGCTGCCGGGGCAAAAAAACGTCGCTTTCGTCTGCAATTCTCAGGTGCAGCAACACTATCTGTCCCATATGGAACTGGAGCCGCGTATGCTCCGGCTTCTGCATACGGACCAGGCAGACTTTGTTTTTCTGCATCTCGGCGTGCCGCACAGTCCCAGTATCTGGAACCGGTACACCGGAGAATACACTCAGGTCTGCGGTGGATCCTATCAGGACAGTCTGGCGCTCGCCGATCGTGAAGTAGGTCTGATTCTGGCCACCCTGCAGAGTTCTCCACGGTGGCACGATACCACATTGATTGTGGAAGGAGATCACTCCTGGCGTATCCCGCTATGGCTCATGGCGCCATCGTGGACCCATGAAGACGACCTGGCATCGCACGGCGTCTTCGACACTCGCCCGGCGCTGCTTATTCATCAGGCAGGGCAGACCCAGCCCCAGACGAACACTACGCCATGGCCGCTTTTGCGCGTTCACGACATCGTAGAAGAGGTGTTGCATGGTCAGGAAATATGTCCCTGACCATGCACGCCCGCTAGTTCGTGATATCGTTTACCGGTTCACTCTGCATCTCATTCTCTTCCTGCTGCGAATGCAAGGTGCCTTTGCGCAGAGCCCGCTCCTTCATCATCACGAAGAACACTGGCACTAGGATCAGCACGTGAATAGTGGAAGTAATCATGCCGCCCACGATAGGTGCGGCGATGGGCTTCATCACGTCGGAGCCAATACCGCTCTCCCACAGAATTGGAATCAGGCTGGCCAGCACCGCCGCAACCGTCATCAGCTTGGGCCGCAACCTGTGCACTGCGCCTTCGATAACTGCCGCTTCGATGTCGTCATTGCTCAGCTTCACTCGCAACGCCAGCCGCTTCTCCAGCGCCTCATGCAGATAGACCACCATCACCACTCCGGTCTCCACTGCAATACCGAAGAGCGCGATGTACCCCACCCACACGGCAACGCTGAAGTTGTACCCCAGTATCCACTGCAACAGCAGACCTCCGGTCATGGCGTAGATCGTAGGCACGATCAGCACCACGGACTCCGCCACCGAGTGGAAGACCATGTACAGCAGCACAAAGATCAGGAAGAAGACGACCGGAAGAATCAGTTTCAGCCGCTCTTTAGCGCGCAGTTCAAACTCGTACTCGCCCGACCACTTGTACGTATAGCTCGCCGGCATCGCCACCTGGTCCTTCAGCTTGCGCGTGGCAGCGTCTACGAACCCACCGTAGTTCGTATCCTTCAGATCGATGTACACATACCCCGTCAACTGCCCGTCCTCATCGCGGATCATCGCCGGTCCATGCGAATACGTAATCCTCGCCACCTGTGCAAGCTGCACATGCGCGCCCGTGGGCGTCGCCACCAGCACACTGCGCATGCGGTCCACGCTGTCGCGGTAGTCCTGCGAGTAGCGCACATTAATTGGATACCGCTCACGTCCCTCCACATTCTCCGCGATGTTCATGCCGCCGATGCCCGATGACACCGCCATCTGAATATCCGCGACGCTCAACCCATAGCGTGCCGCCGCCTCCCGGTCCACATCCACATTCACATAGAAGCCCTGCGAAATCCGCTCCGCAAAGATGGAGCGCACCTGCGGCATCGTGGCCAGCGTATTCTGCATCTGTGCAGCGATCTGCTCAATGCCATCCACGTTTGGCCCCTGCACCTTCAATCCCAGCGGAGTCTTAATCCCGGTCAACTCCATATCCAGCCGGCTATCTACTGGGCTGGTCCACGTGTTAGCCAACCCCGGAAACTGCAGCTTCGCATCCATCTCTTGGATCAGCTTCTGATACGTCATGCCGGGCCGCCATTGTTCGTGCGGCTTCAGCATGATCGCGGTGTCGTACATGTCCAGCGGCGCATTGTCCGTCGCGCTGTCCGAGCGCCCAACCGTTCCGAAGACGCTCTCCACCTCCGGGAATGACCGGATAATCGCATCCTGTTTTTGCATTAACTGCTTCGCCTGTTCAATCGCAATCCCCGGCAGCGCCGTAGGCATATACAGCGCGGAGCCCTCGTAAAGCGGCGGCATAAACTGGCTGCCCAGCCTGAATGCAACGGGCAGCGTCGCCAGCAGAAAGATTAGATTCAGCGCTATTGTCAGTTTGCGATTCCGCAGGCAGAAATGCAAAATCGGCAGGTAGATTCTCTGCGTCACCCGCGAGATAGGGTTCGCGTTCTCCGGTCGCAGCTTGCCGCGGATCAGCATCACCATCAGCACCGGCACCAGCGTGATGGCAAGGATCGACGAGGAGCCGACAGCGAGCGTCTTCGTCCACGCCAGCGGACGGAACATGCGTCCCTCCTGCGCCTCCAGCAAAAACACCGGCAGGAACGACACCACAATAATCAGCAGCGAGAAAAACAGCGCCGGCCCAACCTGCTTGGCCGCGCCGATCAGGATATGCCGCCGCTCTGCCTCGGATACCGGAGCCGCATCCAGGTGCTGTCGTTCCGATAAATGACGATAGCCGTTCTCCACCATCACAATAGCCGCGTCGACCAGCACACCCACGGCGAGCGCTAACCCGCCCAGCGACATGATGTTGGATGTCACGCCCAGAAAATACATCGGGATGAATGACACCAGCACCGCAATCGGTAACGTGATGATGGCGATCAGCGCGGAGCGAAAGTGAAATAGAAAAACGATGATGACGAGGCTCACAATAATCGCCTCTTCCGTCAGGTCGCGCTGCAGTGTCGCAATGGAATCTTGGATCAGCCCCGAGCGATCGTACCCCGAAACAATCTCCACCCCCGCCGGCAGCGAAGGCGCGATCTCATGCAGCTTCGCCTTCACGCCGTCGATCACATTCAGCGCATTCATCCCCTGGCGCATCACCACAATGCCGCCAACGGTCTCACCCTCGCCATTCCACTCCGCCGCGCCCTCGCGAATATCCGGCCCGAAGGTCACAGTGCCCAGGTCGCGCACCAGAACCGGCGTTCCGTTGTTGCTCGCCACCGCGACATTTTCCAGATCGGCCGTCGAGTGCAGATACCCCAGACCGCGAATCATGTACTGTCTGCCGCTCAGATCCAGCACGCGCCCGCCGACTTCGTTTGTGCTGGCCTTCACGCGATCGATCACTGTCGAAAGCGGAATGTTGTACGCCAGCAATTTATTCGGATCCACGCGCACCTGGTACTGCTTCACATAGCCGCCAATGCTGGCCACTTCAGACACGCCCGGCACCGTCTCCAGCGCATAGCGCAGATGCCAGTCCTGCAGCGTGCGCAGGTCAGCCAGGCTGTGTTTCCCGCTCTTGTCTACCAGCGCATACTCAAACACCCAACCTGCGCCGGTAGCATCCGGTCCGATCGCCGGATGCACCGCCGCAGGCAGTCGTCCGCTGATCTGCTGCAGATACTCCACCACGCGCGACCGCGCCCAATAGAGATCGGTGCCGTCTTCAAACACCACGTAAACATACGAATCGCCAAACATCGTCTGCGCGCGCACCGCCTTCACGTGCGGCGCGGCGAGCAGGCTCGTCACAATCGGATACGACACCTGGTCTTCAATAATGTCCGGCGGCTGGCCCTCCCAACTCGTATGCACAATCACCTGCACGTCAGAGATGTCCGGCAGTGCATCCAGCGGCACATGCTTCAGCGACCAGATGCCGGCCAGCGTAAGGAAGAGGACGGCGGTAAATACCAGGAAGCGGTTGCGCGCGCAAAGTTCAATCAGGCGGGATAGCATTTACATGCCTCCTTCTGCGTTCACGCGCAACTGCTTGCTGCCCACGGTCCGTCCGTTTTGCTGCACGCTCACCGTCACCTGGAACGTGCCGCCGGAGTCCAGCTTGGCGCTTCCTTCATACACGCCCGTCGATTTTTGTGCGAGCTTCGTGGATATCTTGACCGCGGCCATCCCCATCTCCGGCATCGCCGGCATGTAGAGCGTCACCATCACATCCGCGCCCGCCACAGCATTGCCCGCTGCATCCTTCACCGTCACGCGAAACGTGTTCTGTCCCTTATGCGGAGGATTCGGATTCGATGAGAAATCGATCTTCATTGCTTGTGTTGCAGCTTGTTGCGGCGCTGTGCTTGCAGGTGTCGCCAGCGGCTGTGCACCGCTGGCTGCCTGCAACTGGCTTTCAGAATCGATCAGGAAGTTCGCTGAGGTCACGATCTGCTCATTCGCCGTGAGTCCCTTCAAAATCACGATCTCATCGCCCACTGCTGGCCCAAGCACTACACTTTTCGGCTCAATACTGCCGTTGCCGTGATCGAGAAAGACCAGCGCCCGCGTGCCTGTCTGGAAGACGGCAGAGGCTGGCACCACGAGTTGCCGCCCAAGCGCAGACTTCAACATCACGTTCACAAACATGCCGGGCTTCAGCTTCATCCCGGCGTTGCTCACAGCGAGCCGTACCCTCACCGTCCGCGTCGCCATATCCACCAGCGGAAGAATCTGCTCCACATGCGCGGAGAAAGTCTTACCCGGATAAGCATCCACTGTCACATCCGCACGTTCGCCCGGCCGGACGCGCCCAATATCATTCTGGAAGACCTGCGCATTCACCCAAACATTCGATAGATCGGCGATGGTGTACAGATGCATCGAAGGATCGGCAGACATATTCGGCAGTGCCAGCCGCTCCGTAATGTAGCCGGAGACAGGCGAGTAGACCGTCATCTCCCGGTTCGCATTGCCGCTCTGTTTCAGCCGCGCAATCTCGCTCTCCGGAATGTCCCACTGCTTCAGCCGCTGCTCTGCCGCATTAGTAAGTGATGCCGCGCCATTGGCCACACCGTCAATCGTGCTCGCGCTCATCGCCTTCTGGTTCTGCCGCGCCAGCAGATACTCCTGCTGCGTCGCCACGATGTCTGGGCTGTAGATCGTAAAGAGCGGCTCGCCCTTGCGTACATACTGGTAGCTCGCATTCGCAAACACTTTGCGGATGTAGCCGGGAAAACGTGTCTGCACATAAGCCACGGCGCGCTCGTTGATGTCCACCGTGCCCGTAGCGTTGATCGCATCATCCAGTTGGCGCATCTGCACAATGCCGCTCTTCACGCCGATGCTCTGCATCTGCTCCATTGTTAGCTGCACCGGAGCAAGCGGCGCTTCCATGCTCTGTGCTGCTGCGGGCGCAGTCGCCTGCGACTCCGGCCCCGCTGCGAGCGGCTCGTTGGCCGTGGGTCGTGGTGCCGCCTGGTGGTGCTTGCGGTATGCCACAACGCCAAGGCCTGCGGCAATCATCAAAATCCAGATAAGTGAAGTGCGAATCGCAATCTTGTTCATCGAATTGCCGCTCCTGTCAGGGTCTCAAGGTGTACCAATGCTGTTTCGTGGTCCAGCAGTGTCTGGTGATAGTCATGTTCCATGTTCAGCAGGTCCAGCAGCGATGCCAGCACCGGCGCGAACTGTTGCTTGTCCGATTGATACGCCGACTGTTCCAGGTTGAAGGCCGCGCGGCCCTGCGGCAGCAGACCCTCGTTGTACTCCTTCAGTAGTTCCGTCGTGCTTGTGGCGGCAACGTAGTTCTTCTGCACATCGGCCATCTGCTGCTGCGCCTGTGCGTCCAGGTCGCGCTTGGATTTGTTCAGCATCTCCGTTGCCTGCGCCACTTCAGCATCCACGCGCTTGCGCCGCGGCAGCCGCATGCTCAGCGTCATCATGTAGTAATCGCGATAGTCGCTGCCGGTCTTCTGGTACTCATATGCCGCGGTGAAGTCAGGCTTGCGCTCCTGCTGTGCAGACTTCAGATCAGCCTCCTGCTTGCGTACCATCTGCGTGTCCACGTGGATCATGGGGTTGTGCTCTGCGATCAGCTCCTGCAGCTCATCTGCCGTGAAGCGCAGTGGGCTTGCCGTCAGCCGCTCGGGCACAATGTCCGGCGAACTCTGCGGCCTATGCAGCAGCTGCTTCATCTCCGTCTGCTCCTGGTCCATCTCCTGGTGGTGCATCGTCATCTCGCGCAGCAGCTTGGTGTGCTCCAGTTGCGAGCGGATCACCTCCGCCTGGCTGCCCTGGCCCACGCTGTAGCGCGAGAGCACGCTCTGGATCATCGGCGTCAGCACCGCATCGTTCTCCTGCAGAATCGCGAGCGTCGCATCGTGATACGCCATCTGCAGATACAGCAGCTTCACCTGCTCCGCAATTCCGCTGCTCACCGCGTCCATCTGCGCATGCTGCGTCTCGGCGTCGCGATTTGCGGCTTCGCCCTTCAGCCTGAGTTTGCCGGGGTAGGGAATATCCTGCGATGCTCCGAAACCTATATACGCAAAGTCACTGTTGCTGAATCCAGCGAACGGCTTTGGACTGCCCACGCTGAAGGGCTGTACGGTAAAGACCGGATCGGGCAACGTAGTCACCTGCTGCGCCATGTGCGTGGAAGCCTTCCACGCATGGCCCGCCGCCGCGATCTGCGGATTATTGGCCACCGCCTCCTCCACCAGTTGGGTCAGTGGTGTCGGCATGGCGGCCATGCCGCTCATAGCCTGTGCCTCTGCGAATATGCCGTTGGTTAGCGTGCAAAGCGCTGCCAGGTACAAAATCAGAGCAAATTTGCAGATGCTATGGGGGATACGGATGCGATGAAGTATGCGGTGGCTATGCAGGATCGTGCAGCGGCCATGCAGGATGAAGCCCCCGGCTTTAGCCGGGGGAGTGCGGGCTTCAGCCCGCACGGAACGCTGTGTCCACTGCAACAGGGGCTTTAGCCCCGGAAAGAACTTGCACCAACGCTGAAAATACTCTGACTTCATGGGAAATACTCCTGTCTCGATATCAATTCCGGCACGAGCACACGTCACCGTGCCGGCTCGTAGGAGAGTGCGAGTGTGGAGCGATCAGATTCTGAGAACGGAGAGGGTACTGGGTGGTAACAGAGGCGGCAGCGTGCCCGCTTGTACAAACGATGCAGCCGTCAGCGAAGGTGCCTCCAGCGCATAGGTCGCCATGGCAGCCAGCGCCACCTGGCGCAGCTCAACGCTCGTTACGTTGACTGCAGCGTACGGCGTATTCTGCTCCGGCGCTGCATGGCAGCATGAGCTCGAAGCCGGCATCCGCAGATGCGCGCATGATGTCTTCATCAAGTGGCAGCACGCATGCGCCGGCGTAGCGGTCTGTGCCCCTGCGATCATGCATGGCATCGCCGGAGCAACACTGAGCATGAGCAGAAGAACCACTGCCGCGAATTGGAACGGGCTTCGCATCGTCTACGTATCAACATAATTGTTGCATACCGCAAACCTTGTGACGGACGTCACCGCTCTCGCACCCCTATCCTCTCCACGGAAACCCATAGCGTCCATAAGGAACCCCTGCACTGTCCAGGCAAACACCGTGCGTCGTCCAGGAGCTGTCCACAAAACATCCCTGGAAAAAATACGAAAAACTAAACTTTCTCCGGCTACTTTGGCGTAGTTTCTATCCAAAACCGCTACGATTAATACAGAAAGTAAATTTCTTGGTCGCTGGATCACTCTCTTAACCCATTGCGAATGAAATATTTACCCGTAAATATCTTGTTTTGAAATATTTAGCGGTTATGCTCTGTGTAAGTGACTGTAAATAAAATATTTAGCAAAACGATAGGAAGAGGGGTACCTACAGTCGAAAGCTGAGCGGCTAGTTGTTGGATGGGCTACCGTCTCACAGTGTGAGATATAAAAGACGTTCTGTTTGCCAAATCCGTATTGGTGCGGCGACAATGCCGCTGACTTGTCGGAGCAATTTTCGCCGTCCTGAAAAGTCGCAAGGAGAAACGATGTCGTCCAGAATAATCAAGGTCTACTCGTCCAACAATGAGAGCATGTCTGTTCCGGAGCCCGGTCTGCGCCGTCAGGTCATGTCGTACACGCCCAGCATGATGCTCATCCGCCACACCATGGTGAAGGGGTGGGTGGGAAGCCGGCACAGCCATCCGCATGAGCAGATGGTGTATGTAATCAGCGGACGCATCGTCTTTGAATATCCCGGCAACATTCTGGAAGCGGGGCCGGGCGACAGCTTCATCGTGCCGGGGGGCGTGGAGCACCAGGCCCGTGCCACGGAAGACTCTGAGGTGCTGGATATTTTTACCCCGATGCGCGAAGACTACGCATAGCGGGAAGCAGCTATAGAACGCGCGAATCGATGACGGGGACAGAAGAGGTGACTCTTCCGTTCCCGTTTGTTTTTCTGCACTTGACGCAGCATTTACATGCCGCAAATCTGCGTGTCGTAAGCACTGTTCCGGTTGTGATAGCATGCCTCTTCCCCGGAATGCGGATTGCTGTGCGCTTTGAAACGCGCGTTGGCATCGGTGGCATCCAGGCCACCACATCGCGTCGAGACGGATCCACAGAATCCAGCCATGGAAGTGCCATACTGTGCGATCTGTAAGTCACAGACAACTCGGCAAACTCACACACAAGAGGGAGTTCAGCGATGAAAACCTATATTGGAAGGGATGTCCGCAACGTAGCTGTAGTGGGGCATGCGCACAGCGGTAAGACAACTCTGATCTCCGCTCTGCTGCATGCCGCGAAGATGACGCCTGCTATGGGACGCGTGGACGATGGGTCTGCCGTTACCGCGTACGACGAAGAAGAGGTGGCGCGCCGTACTACGATGTCAAACGCCGTCGCATTTGCGGAGTGGAACGGCACCAAGATCAATCTGGTCGATACGCCCGGCTTTCATATGTTCCTACATGATGCGCGCGCAGCAATGCTGCCTGTGGAAGCAGCGCTGGTGATTGTGAATTCACAGGCTGGTGCCGAAGCCGGCACGGACCGGGTATGGAAGTTTGCTGACGAGTTGAAGTTGCCGCGGGTGGTGGTCATCAATCAGCTTGACCATCCCAAGGCCGGTGACGCCGCCGAACGGGAGCGGATGTTTGAGACTCTGCAGCAGAAGTGGGGCCGTCAGGTTTCGCGGCTGCAACTGCCCATCGTGGATGGAGAAGGCTTTCATGGCGTGATCGATCTGGTCACGATGAAGGCATTTCTCTATCAACCGGACGGAGACGGTCACGGCGCTGCTGGAGAGATTCCCGCAGCACTGCAGGCCGATGCAACTGCCGCGCACGAAGCGTTAGTTGAGTTAGTAGCCGAAGGCAAAGACGATCTGATGGAAGAATTTTTCCGCGAAGGCACCATTCCGGAGGAGCACCTGATTGCCGCGCTGCATGAAGCAATTCGCGAAGACCGTATCTTTCCGGTTCTCTATACGAGCGGCTTGCGAAATGTGGGGAGCGATCATCTACTGGATTTCCTGCAGGTGTATACGCCTGCGCCCACGGAACGTGAACCAATTGCTGCTCGAGCGAAACTGCAGTTGGTAGCGGTGAATGGCGGTGACCACAGCGATGAGGATGCTGAACATGCAACGGTTACGAGACGCATCGACGACAAGGAACCACTGGCTCTCTATGTTTTCAAGACGATGACAGATACATTCACCGGAAGAATTTCATTCTTCAAGGTGGTGAGTGGCGTGCTCAGGACCAACGCGTCCGTGCAGAACTACAGTCGGCGTGAGAACGAGGTGTTGCCGCATCTCTACATCATGCAGGGACGCAAGCCAGTAGAGGTGCAGGAGTTGCACGCGGGCGATCTGGGCGCAGCAGTTAAGCTGCGTGTCACGTTGACTGGTGACACACTGGGTGATAAGTCGCGCGAGATATTTGTGGAACCGGTTACCATGCCTGAGCCGGCAATGACTTACGCTATTGAGCCGCGCACACGCGCCGACGAAGACAAACTGGCGCCCGCTCTACACAAGCTGATGGAAGACGATTCCATGGTGCGCTTCTTCCGTGACCCGCAGACCAACGAATTTCTGGTAGCGGGTGCAGGGCAACCGCATATTGAGGCAATCGTCTCCAAACTAAATCGCCGCTATCACACCAGCGTGATTCTAAAGGCGCCAAAGGTGCCTTATCGCGAGACCGTGCGCGGGCGGGCGGAGGCGCAGGGTCGCCACAAGAAGCAGACCGGTGGCCATGGGCAATTCGGTGATTGCAAGCTGCGTATCGAAGCACAGCCGCGCGGCACAGGCGTTGTGTTCGAGAACGAAATATTCGGCGGTGCGATTCCGCGGCAGTATGTTCCGGCAGTGGAGAAGGGCGTTCGTGAGTCGGCGGCGCGCGGTTATCTGGCGGGCTATCCAGTGACTGACATCAAGGTTACGGTCTTCGACGGCAGCTATCATGATGTAGATTCCAGCGAAATGTCGTTCAAGATGGCAGCTCGGCTTGCCTTCCGCAAGTGCATGGAACAGGCGAAGCCTGCGTTGCTGGAACCCGTGATGCGCGTGGAGATCGAGGCGCCAGATGAGTTTGCCGGAGCGCTGATGGGCGACCTGGCAGGAAGGCGGGGCCGTGTGCAGGGCATGGATAGTGGCGCATCGGGAACATTGATCCGCGCCGAAGTGCCCATGGCGGAGATCCTGAGTTACAGCACCACGCTTACGTCGCTTACCCAGGGCCGGGGCAGCTTCCGCATGGAGATGGGCCACTATGATCTGGTGCCGCAGGTTGTGGCGGACAAGATTCTGGCGGATGCAAAACGTCCGGTGGAGGAAGATTCTGAGGAGTGATTCAGCGGGTGCGTGCGTGATCGTTTCTTTGTTCTGAAGGAGATAAGAGAAGGGCTGCATGAGGTGGAAAAGTATTTGGGGGAGAGGCAATATCTTCGTTGACCGTCGTCACCTCACGTGCGTAATATTCGATGCTCCGAGGTGCTTTTATGAGCGAACTTGCAACCGCAGTGGGCGCGATGTTGAAGCAGAAACCCCGGCAGATATGGTCGATTTCGCCTGCCGCAACCGTGTATGAATGTCTGGAACTGATGGCCGAAAAGCAGGTGGGCGCATTGCTGGTGATGAACCAGGATGTGCTGCAGGGCATCATCTCTGA
>DASWOP010000318.1:0-26004 GCA_036404255.1 Acidobacteriaceae bacterium
CTTGTCAAAGACGATGTGGGCGCCATGGAGGCGGCCTTCGCCGTTCTTTGGGGCACGGGCCTCAAGGTAGCCGTGCTCCTGGGTGACGGACGCTCCCATAGATTCAAGACCCTTGATGTGCAGGTCGATTGGGCGACCGCCGATGGCGCATCCGCCGGGCATGGCGACGCGGGCGACGCCGGTGCGAGCGATGAGCGGGCCGAGGACGAGCGAACTGGCGCGCATGGTCTTGACGATCTCGTATTTGGCGACAGGATCTGACAGGATGGCGCACTGGATGCTGGTGCGGTGCTGGGCGCGGCCATAGCCCAGCTCGACCTGCGCGCCCATGGAGGCGAGGAGTTTGCGCTCGGTCTCGATGTCGCGGACCTGGGGAATGTTTTCGAGGACGACCTCGTCTTCCGTGAGAATGGCCGCAGCCATACAGGGAAGCGCGGAGTTTTTCGCGCCGGAGACTTTGATGGTGCCAAGCAGCGGATTGCCGCCGCGTACAACGAACTTGTCCATGGATAGATTGTACGAAGAATCGGGGTGGAAAGACGTGTGGAACTGGGTACGTGCGTGGCAAGGCGAGAGGAAAACGCTCCGGACCGTTGGGGAAAAGCACGTTTTCACGGGCCCAAGACGGTGAACATGACGGACTACACGGTGCTATTTGCAGGCACCCGTTCGTGCAACGGACGCGCTTTGGCGGGTGGGGGTGATGGGCGAGAGCGGAGGGCGCCTGGCGCGAATTTCCCACTCATCCGGCGATGATGCTGCATGATGAATCCGCTTACCAGAATTACAGAGGTATGGAGGGATGGGACTGATATTCTTTAACTTACAGGCTTCCAGCGATCGTCTGCTGGTTTTCCAGCGAATTGAGGCTAGCTGTTGTCAGTTCCACAATCTGCCCTACCAGCCGGTGCTAATCCCGGTGAACGCTACTATCGTGCCTTTGATGGCATCCGCGCGGTAGCTGCGTGCATGGTCTTTGTGGACCACTACGGTGCCCTGCCGTACTGGGGCCACGGCGTCAGTATCTTTTTTGTGCTTTCGGGCTTTCTGATCACGGGCGTACTGTATGACGCGAAGGATACGCTGAAGCGCTTTCGCACATTTTACATTCGCCGGTCACTGCGCATATTTCCGGTTTACTACGCATTCTGGATCGTGATGCTGGCGTTGACGCCGCTGCTGCATGTGCAGTGGAACCATGTGAATCTGCTGTATGTGGTGTATGCGGGGAATCATGTGTGGGGCATGTTCAGCGGGGCTCCGGAGGACCATGTGGCGTGGGTCCATCTGCTGATCCGGCCATTTTCATTCTTCGGCAAGGTGCACGAATGGTATCCGCTGTATATTGGGCACTTCTGGACGCTGAGCGTGGAGGAGCAGTTCTACCTGGTGTGGCCACTGGTGGTCTTCAATGTGCGGTCGCGGATCAAGCTGATCCGCATCTGCGTGGCTGCTATTGTGATTCTGTTTGTCGCTCGCATTGTGACGGTTCTGTGGCTGCCTCTGCACATCAATCTGATCACGCATATCACCATCCTGCGGTGCGATGAGTTTCTGCTGGGAGGTGGGGCAGCACTGGTGCTGCGCGGCGGCCGGGCACAGCAACTACTGCGGAAAGGGTGGGTATTATTTGCCGCCGGAGCTGTGGGCGTGGCCGCAAGTTGCACTATTTGCTACCACATAGGACTGAATTCATACCTGCATGAGATGCAGTGGGCGTTTACGGTGCAGACGGCGATGTTCGATGTACTAGCGGTGGGCAGCATTCTGCTGGCCATGCAGGAACGGACCTGGCTGGCCCGGGGGCTGAGCTGGGCTCCGCTGCGGGCGCTGGGGCGGATCAGCTATGGATTTTATCTCTTTCACGATATCCCGCATACGCTTTACGACCGCGCCGTGCGGCTGCTGGCAGCCCGGCTGCCGTTTGAGATCAATGAGCAGGTAGTGGTGGCGGTGCTGGCGTTTGTGTGTACTGTGGTGCTGGCGAGCCTGAGCTACCGGTTTCTGGAACGGCCGTTCCTACAGTTGAAGAACAGATGGGCACCGAGCGGTGCGGAGCGCCATTCAGTTGCTGGCAATCTGGAATTGGGGTCTGCTGTGGGGAGGCGTTAATCGGCAAGATACTGAAGCAGGTGTTCTGATTTGGGAAAAGCGGAGACCATGCGTTTACATAGACTTATAGCGAAATACGACATAAACAATGTTTATGGGTTCTATTTTGTAACCTGATGAAGCGCATTCCCGTCGAACTGTTTGTGTGAAATCGCTCGCTATAAGGTAAACTTGGCCTATACACATACGCTAGAGAATCCACCCCCATTCTCTTTCGCGCTCTAGTTGTGCGAAAACAGGCTGATCGAAAAACCGCACTTAATTTAGTGCAGAGGATTTCAGTTACGGATGCAGGTAACAGCTTTCGAACCAACCGATCTCGCGCAAGAATGCGACTCGCCACAAGCTAACTGGTTGTCTATCGGGTCCAGCAGGATGCTGTTGTCCATCATGGTCGGCTGCGGAATGATTCTGCGCGCCATCGTGGTGGCCTTCTCCTTCCGGGGAATCTCGTCGCCGCAGGGCGATTTTGGACAGTTCAGCGCGGAGATGGGCTGGGTAGCCCGCAGCGTGGCCCTGGGCCGCGGATTTACCTCTCCCTTCTTCCATTCCACGGGCGCTACAGCGCTGGTTCCACCGCTGTTTCCATATCTGCTGGCGGGCATATTCCGGACCTACGGGCTCTATTCGCCCACATCGGCGGTCGTTATTTTGATGCTGGACAGCCTGCTCTCAGCGCTGACATGCATTCCGATCTATCTGTGCCTGCGCGACGCGGTGGGTGAGAAGGCAGCCCGGCTGGCGGGATGGATCTGGGTGGTATATCCCTTCGCTATCTACTATGCCAGCGCCCAGGTGTGGGATTATGCGTTGACATCGCTGCTGTTTGCATGGTGCTTCTACTTTGCGCAACGGCTGCACCTGCAGACGCGTTTGATGGCGTGGTTCGGTTTTGGCGTGCTGTACGGCGTGACTGCGCTCTCCAACCCCTCGGTGCTTTCCATGCTGCCATTTCTGATGCTGCTGGCGCTTCTACGGGTTCGGCGGGCAGGTGGGAAGGTGGTACTGCATGCTGCTGTGACCATTGCCGCTCTTCTGCTGATGGTTGCTCCGTGGACGGTACGAAACTACCGCGAGATGCATGGTGTGGTGCCGATCCGCGATGGATTCTGGCTGGAGTTCTGGGCCGGCAACCATGGCGATATGAGCCGCACCAATCCGGGCAATTCGCACCCCGCTACCAATGCGGTGGAGATGCAGAAGTTTGAAGCACAGGGCGAAGCGGCCTACCTGGCGGAGAAGCATGTGCTGGGTATGACGTGGGTCCGCCAGCATCCGGTATTGTTTGCAGAGGTCACGGGACGCCGCATCTTCCGTTTCTGGACCGGCTTCTGGAGCTTCACCGGTGAGTATCTGAAGGAAGAGCCGCTGGATGTGCCAAACCTGTTCTTCTGCAGCGCGGTGACGTTCTTTATGCTGTGCGGCATCCGGCGCTGGTGGAAGATGGATCGCAGCCACGCCCTGCCGTATGCCATTGTGATTGCGGTATTCCCCATTACGTATTACCTGACGCATACTTCCATGGATTATCGCCAGCCCATTGAGCCGGAGATCGTGATTCTGGTGGCGATGGGAGTTCTGAGCTTGCGCAAGTCGAAGAATCAGGATGAGCTGAGCCATGTGACGGAGCTGGAAAAGCTGACGGTGAAGGTATAGCGTGCAGGGACGTCTCTGACCTTTTACCCGATGGAACCTGCGGCAGGATATCCTTAGCTTATGTTGCTTCGTCCGCTATTGCTGATCCCGGCCATTTTTTTTGCCACCCACCTTCCGGCCTGCGCTCAGGCTAAATCCTGCAAAGTCGTCGATCTGATGCCCGCCTACTGGTCGGCGGTGGAGAGTAGCAAGACCGAGACACCGGCGCAGAAGGTTCTCACCTTCCGCCACGCACTCAATCTGGATCACACCGATCTGTACTCTGCTACTGGCATCGGCTTTGCATCGACGACGGACCTGGACCTCGCCATTTTGACATCTATGGCATCGGTGCAGCGCCATGACGCCGCGATCCACGGTATAGCCACCAGGCTCCGTGACGAGTTGCCCGCACATATGGCTGCTTTCCAGCGAACTTTTCCGGATTTCCGCTGTAATTTCACCATCTACCTTGCGCCTTCTCTGGGTAAGCTTGATGGTGCCGGACGCATTGTCGACGGTCATCCGGCGCTGGTTTTTGGCGTAGACAATATCTCTGAAGAGTTTTCCGACTCCGGGCTGAATCTTTCCGTCTTTCTGGACCACGAAATCTTCCATCGTTACCACGAGCAGGTGGCCGGATTCAGCGACGATAAGGGGGATCAGGAACAGATTGGCCGAGCATTGTGGGCCGAAGGATTGGCCACCTACATCAGTATGAAGATGAACCCGCCCGCCACGCTGCAAGACGCCCTCTTTATTCCCTCAGATCTCATCGCCCGCGCGCAGCCTCTGCTGCCGTCACTCATTGCGCAATTGGAGCCGAAGCTTGACCAGGCAGATCCCGAACTCTTTCATCGGTTCTTCAGCTATCACCATTACGACACAGGCGTACCCAGCCGCAGTGGATACTACATTGGGGCGCTTGCCGCGGCACGTATGGCAGAGGGCAACTCCATGCTGGACATGGCTCACATGGATGGCGTGGTCATCCAACGCCGACTGCCGCAGATTCTGAGAGAACTTGGCGCGCCTGCGATACCCGGGGAGGATGGTTCGAAATCAAAGGCGAGGACGAAATAATGCAACGTGAGACTCTAACTGCTCGGCTGCTAAACAAACGTCTGCTCTCACAGGAGTCGCAGACCTTCCATCTTGAGTTTGAGACAGACGCTGACTTTACCTACACGCCCGGGCAGTTCATTTCGGTACTGGCGGAACGCATACTTCCATCTGGACATCCGCGCGCTGGTGAGACCCGCGTGGATACTCGCGCTTACTCGCTTGCGTCCGCGCCTCGTGCGGGGCACATTGAACTGTGCGTGAATCGCGTGCAAGCGGAAGACGATGATGGATTCTTTTCCAACCTGCTCTGCGATACGGAGCCGGGTGCGGCGGTGGCGTTTCACGGTCCGCACGGCAACTTTACTTTGCGTGGAGTCTTCGGCCCTGTACTCTTTCTAGCCGAGGATACAGGCATCGCGCCGGTGCGCAGTATTCTGCAAGCAGCGCCGCAGTTGCAGGCGTATCTGATTCAATCCAGCATGACTGCGGGCCCCGCTCTCTACGGCGATGAGTTTGCCGCTATCTCTGCGCTTGGATACCAGCCTGTGTTGGGCGATGCAACGCATGCCAAGTCACTGGAGGCGGTCGACGCATTGTTGCAGGCGCAACCCGCGATCCGTGAAGCGTATGTTGTTGGACTCAGTTCCTTCGTCAACGCGCATCGCGCACAGTTGAAGGCGCGTGGCTGGGACCGCAAGCAGATTGTCTTTGAACGCTACGACTAGCAGGGAAGTACGAGCTACAGGTTGAAGAGCTCGCGCAGGCGGCGCGTCTGTGCGCGGCTCACGGGAATCTCTTTTTTGGTGCGATCGTCCATGCGCAACTGATAGCTAGATTTAAACCACGGCACGACTTCGCTGATGTGCTCAATGTTAACCACGTAGGAGCGATGAGCGCGCCAGAAGGAAGCTGAATCGAGCTGCTCCATCAACTCTTCCAGGGTGCGGCAGGTGGAAGAGCCTTCCATCGTTTGCGTGGCTACGCTGATGGTGCCGTCTTCAATGCTCGCATAGCAGATATCGCGTTGATCCACGAGCAGCAGACGATTCTGCGCGCGGACCACGACTTTACCCGCCTGACGCCGGGGCTGCGGGGCGACAGCCTGTTCCGAGAGCAGCTTCATCAGGGCATCAAGCTTGGAGCTATTGGCTTCATTCATCTGCTCCGCGCCGTCGGTTGCCTGCCGTTCCGCAATGCGCTTCTGCGCCTTCTCAATGGTTTGCTTCACTCGCGATTGGTCAAAAGGCTTCAGCAGATAATCCACTGCGTTCACTTCAAAGGCACGGACCGCGTATTGGTCGAATGCGGTGGCGAAGATAAATTGCGGTAGCTGTGAGCGATGGTCCTTTTCCAGCAGCTTCTTGATAACGGCAAAGCCGTCAAGGCCGGGCATCTGGACGTCGAGAAATACAATATCGGGCTTGTGGGTGCGGATGAGATGTACGGCATCGATGCCGTTTGCGCCTTCCGCGAGAATCTCTACGTCGCCTATATGCTCCAGCAGGTAGCGCATTTCAGCACGTGCCAGCGGTTCGTCGTCGATGATGAGAGCGGTCAAAGGCATGAGGGCGTGCCGGCAGTCCTGCGGTTTCCAGTGTATCGGAAACTGGGGCCATAGTAGGTGCGCTGCCGGACAGCGGGCAGACAAAAAAGGCCAGCGCTAAGGCGCCAGCCCGTTGAGGCGGATATCGGTGATGGGAATTAGCGCCTGCGCTGCAGCCAGAAGGGGACGTTTGTACCGTACTCCGAGGAATTTCTATATTGAGCGGCTTTGCTGTCCGGTTCCGGCTGCTGCAAGGCGGTGCGGAGCCCTTTGATCTGCCGCCAGGTTGGCAACGCAGCCACTAAGGTCAAGAGAAGGACTACAGCCAGAATTGATATGACCATCATTTCACCTCACCTATGCGTGTCAGCCGTAATGCGGGACCGTGCGCAGCCTTTGGGGCTATGGACGGCTTCACTTAAGTGAGATGCTCATTTGGAGATTGGAGATCAGGAAATTTGCAGATATTATCTGCCTGCGGAGTGCGAATACGCCTACAGGCCCCATGGCCCGCTTCGGATTATGCCCCAGTGACGTTTACGCGGTTGCTGGGTTTGAAATGAATCAGCAAGGACAATGGCAACGAAAAGGATACTGCAGGGGAAATCTCTCTGTACCCGGGATGATGGTGTGAGGGAAAGAAAGAATTGAGAGTGGGTTGCCATGATTGAAAAACGTGTGAATTCGCCGCGGCGGGTACTCTTCGCGAGCGTAATTGGATCGACGATTGAGTTCTTCGATTTTTATATTTATGGAACGGCGGCTGTACTGGTGTTTCCGCACCTGTTCTTTCCCAGCTCCGATGCAGCGGTGGCCACGCTCGCGTCGCTGGCGACGTTTGGCATTGCGTTCGTGGCGCGGCCTATTGGGTCTACGCTG
This sequence comes from Acidobacteriaceae bacterium, assembly GCA_036404255.1. Taxonomy (GTDB): domain Bacteria; phylum Acidobacteriota; class Terriglobia; order Terriglobales; family Acidobacteriaceae; genus JARLFX01. Next base: position 7,235 of record DASWOP010000318.1, read on the forward strand.
TTTGGACACTTCGGCGACCGCATCGGGCGTAAGACGACGCTGGTGATCGCGCTGCTGACGATGGGGATTTGCACGGTGGCGATTGGCGCGCTGCCGGCGTATGGAACGATTGGCGTGGCTGCGCCGCTGCTGCTGGCGCTGTGCCGGTTTGGGCAGGGGCTGGGGCTGGGCGGCGAGTGGGGCGGTGCGGTGTTGCTGGCGGTGGAGAACGCTCCGCCGCATAAGCGCGCGTGGTATGGAATGTTTCCGCAGCTTGGAGCGCCTATTGGCTTTGCGCTCTCCGGCGGCGTGTTTGTGTTGCTCTCGCGGACGCTGACGGACAAGCAGTTCTTTGCGTTTGGGTGGCGATTGCCGTTTCTGGCGAGCGCGGTGCTGGTGGCGCTGGGACTGTATGTGCGGCTGAAGATCGTGGAGACGCCGGTCTTTCAGGAGGCAGTGGAACGCGGCGAGCAGGAGAAGGTGCCACTGCTGGCGATCTTCCGCGAGCATACGCGGGCGCTGGTGGTGGGATTTCTGGTGTGTCTAGCGACGTTTGTGTTGTTCTACCTGATGACGGTGTTTGCGCTCTCGTGGGGCACAAGCGCGCTGCACTATTCGCGGGCAAAGTTCCTGATCATGCAGTTGGTTGCGGTCTGCTTCTTTGCAGTGACGATTCCGATCTCTGCTGTGGTGGCAGAGCGCGGACGGCGACGGCTGATGATGGGCGTGACGATTGCGATTGCGGTCTTTGGCCTGGTGCTGGCGCCGATGTTTACTGCCGGAACAACGGGAGCGATGGTGATGATGGCGATAGGCATGTCGCTGATGGGGATTACGTATGCTCCGCTGGGGACAGTTCTGTCGGAGCTGTTCCCGACGACGGTGCGCTATACAGGGAGCTCACTGGCGTTCAGCATGGCGGCGATCATCGGAGCTTCGTGCGCGCCATATATTGCGGTATGGCTGGCGACGCACTATGGGCTGCGGTATGTGGGGTACTATCTTTCGGCTTCGGCGCTGCTGACGCTGGTCGGCGTTCTTTTTGTGCGGGAGACGAAGGACGATAGCCTGTTGACTCCCATATTGGGTTAGGACTTGAGCAGGTCGTCCACCATTTCGATGTCGACGAGGCCGTGGCAGCCGTAGATGGCGGGAAGAACCTTATCTGCCGGGTAGGTGCGGCGGAGCTGAGCGACGCGTTCGGTGCCGCTGCGATAGGACGGCAGATACATTCTGCCCATCAAGGGGTGGCGGCCCCACGCGCCGGAGAGTTTGCCTGCACGTTCTTCCGTGACAAGAAAATCCCGGCGCAGGGTGGCGGCCACTTCCGGCTGCGGCTTGAGCTCGCCCCACGTCATGTAGGAGGACTGGTTCTTCGCGTCGTCCTGCAAGAGGGCGAGCAGGACGCCGATCTGCATGTCTTCGTCGGGTAGCTGCTCGACTTCGGTTACGCCGTGGGCGATGAGGATGGCGTTGTTGGCGATGCCCTCAAAGAGCGTGGCGGCGCGAGTGTTCATGGTGAGGACGGTGGCTTCGAAGCCGGCCTGGCCGCGGACGTAGAGGTTCTGCAGGTAGGCGAAGGTGGTGACGTGGCCGGGGACGACCTCGTGGCTGACGAGCTGCTCGAACTCAGGGAACGAGATCTGGAGCGAGGCGTTGATCTCGTAGGCGGCTTCGTACTGCGGAGTGCCGTCTGCATTGCGGGCGCGACCGATGTAGTTCATGGAGCCGGAGAACCAGGCGTCTTTGATGGCCAGGAAGTCGATGTTGGCGCGGGGAATGGTGGCAAGCTCGGCGGGCAGGAAGGGAACGAGGTGCTTTGCGCTGAGGTTGTCGAAGTGCGCAATGACGGCTGCGCCGAGTCCGCGCACCGAAGCCATGGGGATGACGCGGTCGCGGCGCCAGGCATCGACGGCGGTGAGGAGATCGGCGGAGGTGGCGTTTTTGTAGCCGGCTCGGTTGAGGAGTTCGGCGACGCGCTGGCGCTTGGGGGCGGGTTGTGATGGCTCGGGCGGACGGCCAGTGGCGGCTTCTACGCAGCGGGCGTAGGGCACGGCGGGGCCTTTGCCGAGAACTTCCATGGCGAGGTCCCACATGACTTCCAGCGAGACGGCGAGGCCGGTGAGGTATTTGCCGCGGAGGCCACCGATGGTCTTTGCTTCGGCGCGGATGCCGGCGATGGCGGCGGGAAGATCGACTTCGCGGAGGTACTGATCGATGGCTTGGGGGTCGAGGTCTTTGCCGGAGACGCCCCCGGCCCGACGGATAGATTCGGCAGCGGGGTGGGTATAGGCGGCGGGAAGGGACTCGTCCGAGAACCATGAGTCGGCGATGAAACGTCCGGTGCCGGAGGGACACATGACGTCGCCGCCCCAGAGTGTATCAACGCCGAGAACTGCATCGGCAACGTACTTACCTGCTTGATCCATTAGATCTTCTCCTTCTTTTGGGAGCCGTACCAGAGGTACAGGCAAAGGCCGATAAAGAGCAGGGCCGAGATGGATTGTGAGATGGGCTCGTTGGTATAGAACGGCGTCTTGATGAGGTCTTCGCGGTAGCGTGGGAAGAGGCGCAAGGCAGCGCCGAGGACGCCACCGAGCGCGCCTCCAGCCATGAGTCCGGAAGCGATGATGACACCACGCTCGCGGATGCGCTTACCGGGTTCGCCGCCTGCCTTCTCCGAACGCTTGCCAAGGAAGTGAGACAGGATACCGCCGACCAGCGCGGGGGTGTTGAGTTCCAACGGGAGGTACATACCCAAAGCAAAGATGAGCGAGGGCTGGCCCAGCATCTCCAGCACCAGGGTGATCATGGCGCCGACGCCGAAGAGGAGATAGGCGATGGGTTGATGGCTCATGAAACCTTCGACCAGGGCCTTCATGATGGAGGCCTGTGGCGAGGCGAGGACGGGGCGGAGGTCGCCGATGGCAGTTTCGCCGAACTGGAAGGTGCGGGCCAGCATGACGATAGTGAGGCCGACGGCGATGGCGGAGGCGGCGACGCCGAGGAACTTTACCTTTTCCTGCGCGGCAGGCGTGGAGCCGAGCCAGTAGCCGGTCTTGAGATCGGTGATGGTCTGGCCGGAGACGGAGAGGGCGGTGCAAACCATACCGGCAATCGCCATGACAAAGAACATGCCCGCGGTGCCGGAGAGGCCGAAGCGCAGCAGCACAGCAGAGGAGATGATGATGGTCAGCATGGTCATGCCGGAGACGGGATTGCGCGCCGTGGTGGCGATGGCGTTGGCTGCGACCGAGGTAAAAAAGAAGGAGAAGAGCAGGGTGAGGATGAGGCCGATGGTGACGGCTGTCCAGGAGACGGGGAGGTGGCCGAGGAAGGCGGCGACGGCGATGGCTCCGATGACGACGCCGAGGAGGATGCCGATCATGGGGACGTCGCGGTCGGTGCGTTCCTCCTGTGCGGCTCCGCCTGCGCGGAAGGTGCGCAGAGCGATGCCGAAGGAGCCAGCGACGACCTTGAGCGAGCGGATGATGCCGAAGATGCCGGCGGTGGCGATGGCTCCGACGCCGATGAAACGGACATAGTTGCGGTAGATCTGCACGGCGGACATCTGCGAGATGGGAATGATACCGGGGTAGACGGGGATGTTGATGTGGTTGCCGACGAACCAGATGATGGGGACGAGGACAAAGTTGGAGAGCACGCCACCGGCGCAGAGGATCATGGAGCTGCGCAAGCCCATGACGTAGCCGAGGCCGAGGATGAAACCGATGGCGTCAAAGCTGAAGACCATGCGGGTACGGTCGGCGAGCGTCCGCACAATGGGGATGAACTGGAAGTTGACGTACTCTTTCCAGACCTGGAAGGTGGTGACGAAGAGATCGTAGATGCCGGCGATGGCAGTGGCCTGCAACAGCAGTTTGGCTTGCGAGCCGCCTTTTTCGCCGGTGACCAGGACTTCGGTGATGGCGGTGGCTTCAGGGTAGGGCAGAAGGCCGTGCATGTCTCGTACGAAGTAGCGGCGCAGCGGAATCAGGAAAAGGACGCCGAGGCAGCCACCCGCGAGACAGATGAATATGGTCTCGACGGGATGGGGATTGAGCTTGAGGATGTAGAGCGCGGGCAGGGTGAAGATGGCTCCGGCGACTACTCCGCCGGCTGCTCCGCCAATGCCCGTGATGATGACATTTTCCAGCAGCGTAGACCGGCGGCGGTAGAGGCGCGCCATGCCGATAGCAAGGATGGAGGTGGGAATGGCTGCTTCCATCACCTGGCCGACTTTGAGGCCGGAGTAGGCCGAGGCGATGGTGAAGATAACGCAGAAGATGACTCCCCAGAGAAGAGAGCGCGGCGTGAGCTCGGGTGATTTCGATTCTGCGGGAACCATGGGCGAGTAGGTTTCGCCGATTGGCAGAGGTTTGTAGGCGCTTTCGGGGAGAGACTTCGATTCAGTTTCGTTCATGGGTGGGTAGGTTCCTGTGGCGAGGCCGAGAGGACGTTTCCTGCGCACCCCGGCTGACGCCAATTCATCATAATCGTTGAGGGGAATGGATTGATGCTATTCTTTCGGCGCTGGACGGACAAGGGGGATATTTGCTCCGTCTGGCGGAGGTATGCTCCGCTAGCTGACGACATGAGCGGGCTTGCGATTCCAGCGATGTTTTTTCAATTCCTGCAGTAATTCAGGCGAGAGCGGGTTACCGTCGCCGCAGGCGATATTGGAGCGGACGTGTGCGGGTGTTCGCATGCCGGCGATCAGCGTGCTGACGGCTGGATTCGCCAGGATGAAACGAAGTGCCAATTCAGGCAACGACATTCCCTCGGGAACTATTTTTTTCAGATGATCTACCCGTACCAGGGTGGCGGCGAGATTCTCAGTGTTGAAGTAGCGTGCGCGCCAATCTCCCTCTGGGAAGGTGGTGGCAGCAGTGAAGTGGCCGCTCAAGCTGCCCTCATCCAGCGGGACGCGGGCGATGACGCCTATGTTCATTTCGCGGCAGAGTGGGAAGAGCTCATCGTCAGGAGACTGGTCAAAGATGTTGTAAACGACCTGCACCACATCGACCAGGCCGCTGCGGATAGCGCGCAGGCCATTTTCCGGCTGCCAACGATTCAGGCTCAGACCGAAGGCGCGAATCAGACCGTCGCGCTTCAGCGTCTCCACGGTCGCCCGGAACTCCGGGTCGTCCGTCCAGGAATCATCCCAGACATGAAACTGCAGGACGTCAACGGAATCCTGCTGCAAGGCTTCGCGCATCTGGTTCACGCAGGCAAGGACATGGGTTTTGGGAAAGGCCTCTGCGTAGCGGTACGAGGGGAGGGCGGGCCAGCAGCCGTTGAGGGGCGGAACTTTGGATGCTGCCACGAGCTGCTTGCCGGGATTGGCGGCGAGAGTGCGGCCGAGGTAGTGGTCGCTCTGGCCGTTTCCGTAGGCCCACGCCGTATCAAAGAAGGTGCAGCCGAGATCGACGGCGAGCTGGAGCGATTGCAGCGATTGCGCCTCTTCTGATCCGGACCAGCCACTCATGCCCCACATGCCGTATCCGATTTCGCTTACTTCAAAGCCAGTGTGTCCAAGCGTTCTTCTCTTCATCGGATCCCTCGATAGTTATGCGAGATTTGCGTATCGCTATTACTTTCCGTGCTCGGAATGAAACGTAGCGACGGGGCAGTGAGCTTCTGCCAGGACGCGATAGAGAGTTCCTCCCGGAGCTAAGCGTTCCAGGGCGGAATTGCGCACAGCACCAAGCGCGAGCAGGTCGAACCGGGCAGAAGCAGCCAAAATCTCATGCACAACCTGACCGGTGCGAACGTGTGTTTCGACAAGGTCGCTATGTGAAGCAGGATCAGGCAGAAGCGCGCGCAACTCGCTCTCGCGTGCCTGAGCGATTTTCTCGGGCAAAGCTTTGTCTCTGCTGCTGGCTGGGACCACGTGCAGCAATGCCAGCCGTGCATGGAGCCGTTCACTCCACTGAGAGGCTATTTTCACTGCGTTATTCAGCTTGCTCTTGAGGCTGGTTGCAAGGAGGATGGACTGGATGGGGCGACGTGAAGCGGCTGCCTTCCGGGCATTCGGCCCTACGGTGATAACCGGCACGGATGAGGACCGCAGAACCGATTCAGCAACCGAACCGAGGAGCCATTTTTCTATTCCACTATGGCTCCTGGTGCCCATGATCAGCAACTCAGTATGGAGCTTTTTTGTTGTTGCCAGAATCTCCTCCGCGGGGCGTCCTTCCACGACTATGGCCTCACATTGGATATTTGCGGCGCGGGCGCGAGCACAATAGGTTTGCAACTCCTTCTCTGCTTCAGCAAGGGCTGAGGTTGGGCCATAGTACGGCAAGCCGCCCTGATCAATGGTCATACCCTGCATCATCGTAATGACGTAAAGCAGGGTTATGCTGGCGCCGCTCTCTTCAGCAACGGAACATGCAAGGGGGAAAAGCCATTTGATATCAGACAAGTTCGTGGCTACAAGGATGGAACGGAGTGGAACATGAATGTTCATAAGAACCCTATGTAAATTGTAGCGCTGTTGGCTCAAGGTAGACGATTCCAGCACCGTAAAACGGCCAGAACGGAAGCACGGATAAACTAGTACTATGTGCGGACGCTACAAACGTAAATCGGGCAAGCAACGCATTGCGGACGCTTTCGCCATTAATGCGGGATTGGAAGAGATCGAGATAGAGGCGGAGGATGAGATATCGCCGGGCTCCGTTCAGCCTGTGGTCTATGCCGGCGATGACGGCGCGCCGCGTATGGAGGTGATGCGCTGGGGATTCAAGATGCCGGATCGCCTGCTCTTCAACGCGCGCTCTGAGGGGATCGATCGATGGAGCTTCTGGAGAGAATCGTTTATGGAGCGCCGCTGCATTGTGCCTGCAGATAGTTTCTACGAATGGGAGAAGCTGAAGAAGGGCAAAAAGTATGAGTTCACTGTACCCGAGCAGCAACTGTTCGGCATGGCCGGCATATGGGCTCCGTGGAGGAATCCAAGTACCGGCCAGCAGGAGCGCGCGTTTGCGATTCTGACGACGGAGGCAAACGCTACCATGCTGCCTATCCATAATCGCCAGCCCAGCATTCTGGAACCACGCGACTATGCGGAGTATTTGAAGGCGGAAGCAAAACCGCCGCTCCATCTGCTTCGTGTTCTGCGTGATGAGCGCTTAGCGGCGAAGTTGATTAAGCGGGATACGCTGAGCGCGGCGCAGGCGAGTCTATTCGACAGCGTGTAGTGCGAATCGCATGCATACGGCGTGCTAGTTTTGTACCCGGGCGTTCGGGGTGAGCTTACGCAGGACAAACTCCTGAATGAGCCCGTTGACCATACGGCCACCGGCGCCGATTAGAGCGTTGCCAAAGACCAGACCGGGGCCGCGATTTGTCTCTGGATAATACGCATTGGAGATAGCGCCCGAGGCCAGATCGCCACCGACACTGGAGTAGTTCGGCTGCCAGTGCCCATTGTCTCCCTTACATATAAATGGAGTCGAGAGTGCGCGAAGCGTCCGCGATTTCTTTGTGCCCGTGCCCTGATAGAAGTAGCGCGGATCCTGATGGAGAAGAGAGGGCAAAATGGCGCCGCCGATCATGATATTGGTAAATCCAATTGCAGCGCCGGCGCCAACACGCTGTCCGTAGCCCTTGGCGCCCTGTACATAGTCTGGGCGGTCAGCCGCCTGGTTTATGCCAGCAAGCATGCCGACACCGACAAGGGTAATGGGATCGAAAGAGGATCGAATGGCGAGCTTAAATTTCAACTTTGATGTGAGTGGTACAGCGTTTGCTGAATCATAGACGACATAGAAATTTGGCACGATGCCAAGAACCCGTTGCGTCTCCGCGATCTCTACCTGCTGGATCGCCATCTGTTCAGGAGAATAGATAGCGGTTACGGTAGTTTCCACCGCGGCGATGTGGAGTCTGATACCGGTTAGTTCGAGGTACTGGCCGGGTTTGAGGACGGTGAAGGGGGATGTCCAGTTTGAGAATCCGCTTTGGGTGACGGTAACTTGATAGGACGCTCCGGGATGCAGATTGCCTACTGCGAAGAACCCGTTTTTGTCTGCCACAACGCTGCGGTGATCTACGTGGGTAGAGTCGTCGACCAGGATTGTCGCATCGGGGACTGCATTGTCATTAATGTCGATTACGGTTCCATTGATGGTGGCAGTTTGCGCTCCGGTTGCAGGTGTCTGCGCCGGAGCAACCGTAGCGATAACGCCGCCGAAGATAAGGGCGCAGAGTAATCGATCGAGACTGCTACTGAAAGAGGATTTTCCAGCGCAGTTGGGCCCTAACGCGCGTACGTTCATATTCGGTTTATTCCTTCTTGCTATCTGGCTTTGTTGTTTTGGGTATTTGCAGGCACGGGATGTCCGTTACCTATGGTCTTTGCCGATGGGGCGCGACCTTATGCGGTAGCAGGATGGTTCAGGATTCTGGAGGCAAGACGGCTGGCGGCAAGGATGGTGATCTTACGCCAGTTCGGGCGTATTCTGTCCGCCTGCCAATCCATCGTCTCCACTGCTTCAATCCAGTCCTGAGCTGCCTGCGTGGCTTCCGCAGCTCCATACTGGTTCAGCACTACCTTGTAAAAGGCCGCCAATTCACCCTCTGCCGTGGTGAGTTCGTTTGCAAGTGCCGCAGGTGCCTGTTGAGCAGGGTATGTCGAGTTTTTTGTTTTGTCGCACATGGGAAGTCCGTCTCTCGATCCAAGGAACCGGCGCTCTGTTCGTGGCTCGCATGCCATTCAGCCACGCCCGATCCCCTATAGATACAAATTGTATTTGAAATCTAAATGTATGTAAAATGAGATGAGTGGAAAAGTACCTATGCCAGACAGAGACACAGCACGCTTGTTGATGGCCAAAGATACTTCCCCTGCAAGGGGACGCAGCGACGTCCGCAGTGGTTCTCACCATCTTCATGCGAAGACTAACCTCGCGGAGCGCACATGGAGTGAGAGCAGCACTCGGGACGAGAGTGCGAAGAGGGAGCATGATGTCCCTTCCCCGGAGATAGCTGTCGTGTGGCAGTGGATATGCTTCGCATTGGGCCTCGTCTCCATGGCTTGCGGAGTATGGGGAATTTGCGTGCAACACGGGCAGAATGTTCTTCCTGGATGGGGTGCATGGCTGGGATCGTTTTATGTACCGGTGTTACGGCTCGTCGCTGTTCTATGCCTTGGTATTGGGGCTGTCCTGGTGCGACGGGGTTGGGCACAGCCTTGAGTTTTTTGCAGGACAGGAAAGGAGGAAACGGCATGAAAGATGATCCTGAAGTTATCCCGATGGTGTATTTGCTGTATGTAGTGCTTGCTATTGTGGCGATTGCTGCTGTTATGGCAGTTGTAGTTATCCAATTGATTGCCAGTGTTTGATCCTTTGAGCGTGGACCGTGAGTGAAAGGACTTAGGCCGGAAGTTGCTTTATCCGACTCTCGTGCCAACTCCGGAAGCTACAGCGATAGACTTTTCGGAGGGTACTTGGACGGATCCATGCAATCAAGGCCACCGGATGCATTCTTCAGTTAGGATATCTACGTATCTGAATGCACTCTGTTCATTGTGCTGGCGGGCTTCGATCTGAAAATTCAGGCCTCTTCATTTTGATTGCAAGCAACGGGTAAAAGGATTGCACGACTCATAACAGGCAGGTGTAAAGACAAGATGTCTGCAGTGGACATGACAATACGGAAGCGGCTGACGCGCGAAGAGAGCAGAGCGCAGACCCGCGCCACCCTGATTGCTGTAGGGCGGACGCACTTTCTGCGGTACGGGCTGGGAGGCGCCGTGGCCGAGAAGATCGCAGAGGATGCAGGGTATTCCCGGGGCGCCCTTTACTGCAACTTCGATGGAAAGGAAGAGCTGTTTCTCGCCGTAGTGGAGGAAGAACAGGAACGCCATTCCGATGTGTTTCGTGCGGTGATGGAAGGGGAGTTTTCAAGCCCGGAGCGGCTGCTTCGGATGCGTGACGCCATTGCCAATATGGTTACAGATCCTGACTGGATTGTGCTGCGTGCTGAATTTGAAGCTGGAGCTCTATTGAGTGAGCGTATCCGGAAGCGCTTTGTCTGCACACATCGGGAGCAGATCCGTGGTGGCGGGGATTGCATTCGCGAACTTCTGAAATCTCCCGAAGTTTCATCGAGTCTAATGCCGGATGACTTCATCATGGTGATGCTTAATCTGGCTCATGGACTGGCAGTGACACAGAAGATCCTTGGTGCAGAACTGCCCCAGAAGACAATCCGTAAGCTGATCAAATCCCTGTTCGATCATTTGATTGTATGCAAGTGATCCGGACTAACGGTGAAGTCGGCATTGCTGCTGATGTTCAGGTCCTCGGCCAGAAACAATGTTTGCACTCACCGACCAAGGTTGCAGGCGGAACGGTACCGAGTGCGATCCTGGTGGCCATGATGCTTTCTATTGTTTGTATCTGACGAGCAGCCGGGTTGAGCTACTTGTATACGAGCAATACCCATAATCAGGCATCATGGAGAACTTATGACAAAGCTCAGGCAGTGGAAGCTGTATGGACCGTTACTCGCGCTCATTGTCCTCGTAAGTACATGTCAGGCACAAACTCCGCACGCGAAGCGCAAGCTCATCATCGATCAGGATGCTTCCGGCCCAGGCTTGAGCAATATGCAGGCTATCCTGCTTGCTCTGCAATCTCCAGATGTTGAAGTGCTTGGGATTACGGTCGTGAGCGGCGATGCCTGGCGCGATGAAGAAGTACAGCATCTGCTGCGGATGCTGGAACTGGTTGGCCGTACCGATATTCCCGTCATTCCCGGCGCAGTGATGCCGCTGATTAATTCTCAGGAAGCAACGAAGCGATGGGAGCAGCTCTACGGCAAGCTTCCCTACAAAGGCGCATGGATGGAGACGTGGCCAAATTACAACACTGTAAATCGTTCGGCTTACCACGCTGCGGACGTGGTGCCTCCTATGAAGGAAGGAGCACCCACTACAAAAGCCTCTACGGAGAAAGCGGCGGAGTTTCTGAGCCGCAAGGTCCACGAATTTCCCGGCGAGGTGACCATCATGGCGCTCGGCCCTATGACGAATCTTGCAGTGGCCGCCGCGCTTGATCCGGAGTTTGCGCCTATGGCGAAAGAGTTGGTTCTTATGGGCGGCAGCTTTAATCCGATTGCGCCGAAGGATGATGAGTTTGCCATGCAGTCCAAGAATTCACCGCGCCGTGAGTTCAATTGGGCGTGGGACCCGGAGGCAGCGCGCATTGTGATGCACGCCGGCTGGAAGAGCATTCTTGAGATTCCGGTTGATGCCACGATGCAAACAATGTGTACGCCGGCGCTCATGAAAGATGCCGGTAAGAATCCATCGAAGCCGGCGCAGTACATCTTGGCCTATCCTTCGTATGGTTTCCCTATGTGGGATGAAGCTGCCTATGCCGTCTGGGACAATCCGGCGCTGATTGCCCATAGCGAGAGTCAGGATGTGGATATAGACACCAGTTTCGGATCGGCGGGTTATGGCAGCACGCTGAGCTGGCTTCCGAAGCAGGGGCCAGGTCTGGGAGAGCCTACCGTGAAGGTTGTTTATTCAATTGATATACCGGCCTTCAATCATTACTTCACGATGAGAATGTTGTCTTCGGCCAAGTAATCTGAAGAGTAGAGATGAACGGCGCTAGCTGGTCTTGTTGCCCAGGGCCGCACGGATCTTTTCGACGTGTGTGCCGTGGCTGCGGATCGCTTCGTGGAGCTCATCGCCGGTGACGCCGAACTCTTTGGCCCAATATGTGATGTCGGAGGACATTTTTGGGTTAATCTCTTTGGGATCGTGAGGGCCTTTAACCTGGTCCAGATGGGGAGTATGCGGCTCGTGGGCTTTGGGTGCGTCGTGATGCTCAGACATGGGGACTACCTCTTTTCGATTCTCTTAGGTTGATGAGAAAGCCACACTTATGGATGTCTTTGGCATGAAAATGAGCCGTACGATTTGAGTGGTAACCGGTCTGCTGAGGATTGACTGCGATGCCAACCGGAGCTGCGATGCCACCGCTGCTTCTTGTACCGTCTTGATTTGCTTGCAGCGAGTCGTCACGGCTCGTCCATCTGGCCGCACGTGATGGGGGTCACAGGCCTCCATGTAGCTGGTTTGAGACAATGGGCGCCGTTGTGCGAGGTGTCATTTATGGCTACAGTTGCTGCCCCAGAAGTACATGCAATGCTTACCCTTCCCGGCGACGCGGTACGCCAGATCCAGTGGCGATTTGCCGACCGGTTTGACCTGCAGATGCTGGTGCAGTCCGCACGGAGCGTGGCGCGGGGCACTGTGGCGCGCATGGTAGCGGCGGGGGAACGCAATACCCACGAGTGGACCGATGCCAAGAGCGCGATGATGGAGGCGTTTGACGAGGCAGGCATTACGGCCGCGTTTATGGAGCCGGAAGAGGGCGGCTATATCCTGGGGCCCAAGAACCTTGCCATGTCGCTGGCAGCCTTTGAACTGGCTTGGGTGGATGGAGGCGCGGCAACGGCCAGCCTGGCAAGTTTTCTGGCGCTGGCCCCTATTCAGGAGTGCGGCACGCCGGAACAGATCCTGCACTACAAGACGCTGGCTGCGCCTTCTCAATCCGGCGAAGATCGCAAACCGTGGCGTGGAGCCTTTGCGCTGACCGAACCTATCCCGTATGTGGGCGTGGATACGGGCATGCTGGGTGGCAAAGTGACGGTGGCTGAGTGGCAGGACGGTGAAGAGCCCATGTTGCAGGTGGATAAGCGCGGCCGCTTCATTACGAATATGGGCTTCGCCAACTTTGTGACGGCTGCGGTGGGATCCGGCGATCCGCGCATACAGGGCACCTGCATGGTGATTCTGGAAGAGGGCGACGAAGGCACATTTGATCGAGGTACTCCAACCAAGAAGCTGGTGCATCAGCTCTCGTCGACCAGTGATCCGGTCTTCAACCTCAAGATTCCAGCCAGCCGCATCATCGGCGGCTACACGCTGGTGAATGGCGTGATCGTCCCGAACTTTAGCCATGGACAGGTGATCGAGGCGGTTTTCCGCCACACGCGTGTGCCGGTGGGTCTGATGACTGCCGCGAAACTGCTTTCGGCGGTTGAGCCGATCATTCGCTACCAGCGCGGACGGTTCCGTGGAGCAGAGGGCGCGAAGCCGGGTTCGATGCGCTATGAGCAGGGAATCCAGCAGCGGGAAGATGCACTGCACCGGCTGGTGGATGTGTGGGCTACGGGGGAGGCAGCATCGTCGCTTGGGTTTGCCGCTTCGCGGCTGTTCGACGTGCTGGACCCGCTGGAGAAGCAGAAGCGAGCGATTCTGAAAGGGCTGGGTGTTCAGGGCGTCCGCGCGGAGAAGAAGGCGTTGCGGGAGAGCGAACAGCAGGCGATTGCACTACTGGCGATGAGCCCGAAGGATCCGCGGCGCGCCGAGCTGGCAGCCGAGCCGCTGGTGGATTATGTGCTGAAGAGCAGCGAAGCGGACGTGCTGTGCCCCGCGACCAAGCTGTGGAACACGGGGCACGGCGCAAACGTGATGCGCGAAGCCGTGAGCCTGATGGGCGGCTACGGAATTACGGAAGACTGTCCGGGTTTTCTGGCGGGCAAGTGGATGGACGCACAGCTGGAGGCCACGTACGAAGGGCCGGAGGCGGTGCAGCGGCGGCAGATGACGATCACCATGGTGAACGAGGTCTTCCTGGCGCAGTTCCGCACGTGGATCGGCGAGATGCGGCAAATTGCTTCTGAACGGCCCGGTACGGGCGCCTGCACACTCGCCTCTGCCATGGAGATGTGGATGTGGACGCTGAATCATCTGCAGCGCGCAACCGATCCCAGCGGTAACAAGCTGTATCACGGGCAGCGGCAGGGCGTGACATTTGAGTTGGCGGATGCGCTGTGCTGGCTGCTGGCTTCGCGCTTCCAGATACTGGATGTGCTGGAGCTGGAGAAGAGCGGCGGCGGTGACAGCGTGGCTGCCGAAGGGCTGACCGGAACGGTGCAGTTCCTGAGCGACCTGTGCCACAGCCAGGCGGCTCGTGCGGCAGGCGAGGTCTCACGCGTCTGCGCGGAGCTGGTGTATGGCTACAACGAGCATCCTTGCTGGAATGGGAAGGGCACGCATTGCTTCTCCACAAATGAGCTGGACGAGTTGGAAGAGACGATGCCCGGCATCAGCTCCTTTGCGATGGATGTGATGGCGACGGACGGAAGCCATCCGCAGAAGGCTGGACCGTGTGCGGACTGTGCGGGGGCGGGTGATTTTCAACGCATGCAGAACAAGCTGTGCATGTGCCTGAGCGGTGCCCGGCTGGCAAAAGATCGCGCTGCGGATACGGTGAGCACCGTGATGATTCCCGAAGCGCTGGACTACCCGGCATGAGCACGGATTCGGCAGTAACCGAGACGCCAGTTGCGGAGTGTGAACGGCAGGGCATGGAAGTGGATATTGCCTGTGCCGGTTTCGGGCCGGCGATGGGCGGCTTTCTCACTACGCTCACGCGGCAATGGAGCGAGCGTCCCGATGATCCTGCATTTGCCAGCAAGGCGATGCCGGGGATGCCGCTGCAGGTGATCTGCTACGAGCGTGCGGATGATATCGCCGCAGGCGTAAGTGGCGTCGTGACGCGCGCACGGGGAATTCGGGCCAGCCTGCCGAATCTGAATCCAGTGGATATTCCCATGGCTGCTGCCATTACGCAGGAGCGGGTGCTGTATCTGCTGGACCCTGTGGGTGCCAGCAGGCGTTCGCTATCGCTGCGCGCAGCGGATATGTTGCTGCGGGCGGGGGGGCGGCTCTGCCTGAAGGATGATGCGTTTGAACTGCCGTGGACACCGGGATTCCTGCATAAGCAGGGGGGGCTGGTGCTTTCCATGGGGCAGTTCAACCAGTGGGTGGGATCGGAGCTGATGGCCGGTGGGTTGGCGCAGATATGGCCGGGAAGTCCCGTAGATGGGCCGATATTTGGAGCGGATGGCAAGAGTGTGGAAGGGCTACGGCTCATGGACCAGGGCGTGGATCGCGCTGGAGTGCCCATGGACGAATTCATGGCTGGCATGGACGTGCGCGCGCCGCTGACGGTGGTGGGTGATGGACCGGTGGGCGCGGTAGGACAGGCAATCGACGAGCGCGTGGGCATGCCGAAGGGGCATGCGCAGCGCGAGTGGGCGCTGGGCATGAAGATGGTGATCGAGCTGCCCGAGCTGGATGAGGATTCCGAGCTGAAGCCGGGAACGGTGTGGCACACCTTTGGGTATCCCGAGCCGGAGATATTTGGTTTTCTGTATGTGCATCCGGAGCGACTGGTTTCGGTGGGCATCTTTGTGCCGTCGTGGATGGGAGATTCGTCGCGGACGGCCTATCGCTATCTGCAGCACTACATCCAGCATCCGGTGCTGTGGAAGCATTTGAAGAACGGCACGCTGCGGTCATGGGGCGCGAAGTCGCTGCAGGAGTCTGGCCAGCATGGAGAGCCGTTCCTGTGTGGCGATGGCTATGCACGCATCGGCGAGGGTTCGGGCAGCACGAATATGCTGACTGGTTCTGGCGTGGATGAGGCGTGGACCACGGGCGTGCAACTGGCAGATGCGGTGGTGGAGTTGCTGCGTGCGGAGAAGCCGTTTACCCAGGAAAATCTGACAGCTACCTATGCGATACGGCGGCGTGCGAGTTGGGTGGAGCGCGACGGGCAGGCTGCTAAGAACGCGCGCAATGGGTTCCATGGCGGCGTGGTGCGGGGCATGATGGGGATGGCGCTGGCGGGTCTGACCGGGGGCCGGTTGTCACTGGGCGCGAAGATTCCTCCGGCGCATGAGCAGATTCGACGGGCACGCAGATCGGAGTGCCAGGATGCGCTGGCATTGGCGGCTGCGAGCGGGGGGCATCCGCTGCATGATGTGATCATGACGGCGCGCGGCTGGCCGGAGATCCAATTCGATGGAAAGCTGCTGGTGACGCAGCAGGATGCGCTGCTGATGGGCGGCAAGGTGCAGGCTATGCCGGGCTTTGCCGATCACGTTGCCTTCCGCAAACCGGAAT
Organism: Acidobacteriaceae bacterium; assembly: GCA_036404255.1. Taxonomy (GTDB): domain Bacteria; phylum Acidobacteriota; class Terriglobia; order Terriglobales; family Acidobacteriaceae; genus JARLFX01. The sequence goes on from DASWOP010000318.1 coordinate 23,220, forward strand.
TGTGCGCAGCCTGTGCGGAGAAGACGTGCGTTGCGATGTGTTCCGGGCAGGCGATTACGCAGGGAGCAGACGGGATGCCGGTATTTGAGCGTGAGAAGTGTGTCCATTGCGGAGCTTGCCTGTGGAATTGCGGACAGTCGCCCGATGGAGAGCATGCAAATATTGAGTTTCGCGCGGGTTCGGGTGGGTTGCATTCGGCGGAGAACTAGCGGTTGGACACAAAGCAGCAGTGTTGGTGAATCACAAAGGACAAGATCAATGGCTGAGGGATTTCATATTGTTGTTTGTGCGGGGATCGTACCGGATCCGCTGCAGACGCTGGAGCCGGTGAGTGGGCCGAATGGGCCGGGGTTGAAGAATGAGATGGTGTTGCCGGCGGTGCTGGATCCGTGGGCGGCGAGCTCGCTCTACGAGGCGGCGCAGGTGGTGGCGGGGCATCCCGGCAGCAAGCTGTGGCTGGTGAGCCTGGGGCCAAAGGCCAAGCTGCAGCAGGTGATGATGACCATTGCGCAGAAGGTGAGCTTTGAGCTGGTGCCGGTGGATGGGCCCATTGGCGGCTTTCCCGACGCGCACAGCACGGCAGCCGCATTGGCAGAGGCGATTTCGGCCCTGCCGGGGCTGAACAGGGAACGGCTGCTGCTTTTTGGCGGGTGGGAATCTGCCACGCGCGGAGCGGGGGTGACGCTGCAACTGACGGGGGAATTGCTGGGCATCATGGACCAGTTCCAGGGCGTGGATCAGGTGACTGTGAGGGCGGACGGTTCGTTTGAGGTGCTGGAGCGGGTGGAGGGCGGCAAACACCAAGTGTCAGTCTGCGTGGGAGCGCCGGCTGTGCTGGGGTGGGCTACGGGAAATCTGGCGGAGCCGCGCAACAATCCGCAGACGGGGATGGCGAATATGCGGGGGATTCTTCCGGCGTTGCAGAAGGCGAAGGCGGTGAAGCTGGAGGCCAATACGCTGCACTATGTGTCAGTGAATCTGCCGGCGCAGCAGCGTGAGACGCGGGTGGAGAAGAACCTCTCGACCGATGAGATCGCGCAGGAACTTGTGCAATGGATTGCGGAGTGATGATGGAAAAGATACTGGTTCTGACGCATGTGGATGAGAGCGGAGCAGCGCTGACGAAGGCTTCGCTCGAAGTGGTGACCGCAGGTATTGAACTGGCGGCGCGGCTGCAATCGCCGCTGACGATCGGCATTCTGGGGCAAGACGCGGATGCGGCTGCGCAGGTGCTGGCAGGTATGGGGGCGCGGCTGCTGGCTGTCTCTGGCGAGGCGTTTGCACAGGCGCGCTATGCGAGCGACGCTGCGGCGTGCGAGGCGCTGTGCCGCGCGGCGGAGGCGAGCATTGTGCTGGGGCCGGAGAGCGCGCGGTTGGGGCGGGTGGCGGCAGGAGTGGCGCACCGGCTGGGTGGATTGCTGGACACGCATGTCACAGGCATTGGTGGGGATGGGGCAGTGGAGGCAACGCGCTGGTTCTACCGGCAGCGGATGGAGGCGGTGCTGAGCCGCGAGGCCAGGCCTTGGTTCCTGCTGCTGGATGCGGGAACGCATGCGGCGTTTGCAGGGGAGGCGGGGGCGGTGCAGGTGGAGCAGGTGGCTGTGACACTGCCCGCGCTGCGCACGGTGGTAGAGGGCTTTCGCGCGCCGGAGCGAGATGCACAGACGATCCGGCCGGATGCGAAGCTGCTGTTTGTGGCAGGGGCGGGATGGACCAAGAAGCAGCCGGATGGGCAGATGCATGTGAGCGATGCAGCAGAGCGGATCAAAGATTTTCTGCGGCTCACGGGGGCGTCGCTGGGCAGCAGTAAATCTCTGGTCGATCAGACGGGCGATAACCAGCAAGTGCTTCCTTTTCTGACCCATATGAACCAGATCGGACAGACGGGTTCGACGCCGCGGCATGCCAAAGGGCTCTCCACTTGCTGCCATGGGGAAGAGCCGCATGTGGTTGGCTGGCGCTTCATTGGGGAACGGCGCGCGATCAGCCTGGATGCGAACTGCGGATGGGCGCGGGGCAAGGCGGATGTGGTGTATGTGGCCGATGCATTTCAGGTGATGAGCAAGGTGAATGCTTTGCTGGCAGAGAAACGCGGCTGAAATAACTGCGCAAACCAGCCGTGTGGGCTTATGCGCGTTTCACGGGTCCATGACGGTGAAGGTGACGGGCTAAACCGTCTTTCTTTTTGATATTGACAGCACGGGGAGAGAAAAGAGTACCTCCGGGGCTAAAGCCCCTCTTTCATCTATGCAGCTTTACCGTGCAGGCTGAAGCCTGCACTTCCCCCGGCTAAAGCCGGGGGCTTAATCCCGAAAAGCAAAAATAATCCCGAAAGCAAAAGCTGAAGTGTCTGTCCCTGAGATGCAAGGCGGAGGGCTTAGTGCAGTTCGTTGAACAGATCAGCGGGGTTTGCCGGGTGGGAAATCTTTGAGAAGCAGATTCTTCGCTGCGCTCAGAATGACAGGGTTTAGGGGTAGCTTTTGTGTGAGGGAGATATACGCTTTCTGCTGATTCCCCATGCCGGCCTTGGCGCCTGCGGCTCCGTTCAGAATGACTCGGTTTTATGTTTACGCGTGTGGAGAGGTGGGCGGGGGCGTTCGCCGCCCATTCGGCTACGTTCAGGGCAGGCTCGCGCGACGAATATCCGCGCAGGGTGTCAAGTGCTGAAGAATGGGGAATGGTGCGAAAGAGGTTGATTTTACTGGGGAAAATAATTGCCCGGAGCGTGGCGCAATGGGGTGGGTGAAGTTGGTATTCTGAATAGGCAATGGAAACACCGCCGGGA
>DASWOP010000319.1:0-2898 GCA_036404255.1 Acidobacteriaceae bacterium
TTCGGCAGATCAAGTCAGAGCTTGTGCTGGCGCCGAGCCGCGTGATCACCCGCTACTCCTACAGCGTGTACCTCACGCATCCGTTTGCGCTGATGATCGGTCTGCATCTGCTGCGAGGACACAGCCTTGCCTTGCGGTTGATGGCCTGTGTCATAGGGCTGGTGGTCTTTCCCGTGGCGGCGTATCACCTGCTGGAGCATCCGCTGAACCGGATAGGCGCACGCCTGGCGGCACGGGCAGAGAAGCGGTACGAACAGCTCGAATGGAAACACTTCCGCGGCAGGACGCCTATGTAGGTGTTCCCACGGTTTGCATTTGTGTTGCACTGGCGGACCAAATTCTCGCTACGGCATCCTTTAAAATGTTTAGGCAGTAGAGCCGTGGCTATAATCAGTTCTGTAATGTCGAGGTAATACCCTGACGATACTTGGTCGATGGAAATTTTCAATCTTTGTGGTGCTGGCAGTATTAGCGGTATTTTGGCTGCCGTCCCTGGTGCCTGTCACTCCGTCTGCGTCCGTCTCATACATCTATGGCTTCAATAATCATGTAGCTCTGCTGGCACTGCTGCTGGTGATTGCGATCGGTGCGATCTGGACGCGCGGCTTGAATCTGATGCCGATAAAAAGTGATAGTGCAAAGGATTTCAGTGCGCGTCCTCTGTGGATCGTGCTGTTCCTGACTCTGTTGCTGTGCGAATTCTTTTCGGCCTTCTATCACGGCGGCCAGGAGACGGGCTATTTCATCAACCGCATCCAGTTGCTTGCGGCTGGGCACCGGCCCTATCTGGATTTTGAGTTTATCTATGGGCCGTTATTGATCTATCCCCCGCTATGGATAGCCAGGCTGTTCCACGTGAGCGTTGCCCGCGGGTTTTTCATATATTGGACGCTGAACTGGTTCATTGGCATCTGCCAGATCTACTGGATTATCCGATGGATTGGCTTTGCAGAACGGCGAAGGTTGCAGGCGTTCATCTTTTTGAGTCTGTGTTGCTTCCCTGCGCTCTTCCTACTGGGCCTGAACTACACGCCCATGCGTATGACCGGAGCAATTTTCTGTGTACTCGCGACAACTACTCTGGCGGCATCGGGCAAACGCCTTATCACCTATGCAGCGGCAGTCGCTATGGTTGCGCTACTCTTTGGTATTTCAGCCGAGAGTGGCATTGCCTATGCCGTGACGATGGCAATTTATATGGGGTTGGGCCTGCCCAGGTATTGGCGTGACCGCTCGTACACGGTGGGATATCTGCTGATGCTTTGCGGATTTGCCGGCTTCTATATGCTGGCGTCTCGAATCCATGAGATGGACACCATGAAGCAGTTTTCTGCAGGCGCAGAGTCGCTGCCCCTTATCCTGGGGCCGTTCACACTTCTGTATCTTGCGGGTGCATTCATCGGTGCATGCTATGCGTGGTCATGCCTGTTGCGGAGCCAATGGCAGGATACTCGTCTGGCTGCTGTCATTCTGGCAATGGTTCTGCTTCCCGGGGCTCTGGGCCGTTGCGATCCGGGACATATCTTCACATACGAAATGGGTGCACTACTGACGGTGATGGTAATAGCCAGTTACAGCAACCGTGCCTGGCGCTGGGGTGCGCCAGTAATCTTCTTGCTGCTGGTGCTGCTGCCAATCCTGGGTACGCTCTGGAACGCGCGTCCCGGTCTCCACACCGCGCTTGTGAATGTGTTATTTGGTGGAGAGCGTGGCAACTCCGCGCTCTCGCGTACGGTTGCTAGCGTGGTTGTAACGCATCGTGGCCCTGCGGCGCTTCTGCATCAGACGGAGCGACTGGAGGCGATCAGGATGGACCCGTCGGAGGCCTTTCCCGGAGCCACGCCGATTCTTCAGGCTCCATTCGGCTATTCAGGCGCCGATTTCTACTACTCGCCCCGGGTTGACACAGGCTACTATGTCCCCGTCGACGATGTGATGTCAGGGCATCAGGCGACGCGCAAAATTACAGAACTACAAGAGCATCCAGATCGCGACCTGCTGATACCTCGGGACGTGAAGCCGGATGCCGGATGCGCTGTCGATCCGGAAGCAGCGCATCGCCTGGTAGCAAGCGTTTTTGGCTATAACTATTTTCATCATGTCAGGAATATCCCCCCGGGCATGCAGCCCCTTTGCCGCTACATCGTGGACCACTACCGCTACAGTCGGCCAGCCGCCGCTTCCAGAAATTCCTATGTGCTTTGGGAACCAATATCAACCACGCCAAAAGTGACGCAATAAATCCGCTGCGGCATCCGTAACTGCGTGCCGGATGCCGGCAGAGAGAATACCCTGGCGGCTACTGCCAATGACAAAGGCAGCGATGGCGGGCCGCACATAATCTCTTTTGAATTCCAGATGCAGATGGCGCGCCCTGGGGCGCGCCATCCGTGCTTGAACTATACAGGAGGTGTTCAGCCTTCCTTGACGCCGTCCACAAATGCCTTCAGCTTGCGGCTGCGGCTCGGGTGGCGCAGCTTGCGCAGCGCCTTCGCCTCGATCTGCCGGATGCGCTCACGCGTGACCTGGAAGCTCTGACCAACCTCTTCCAGCGTGTGTTCGCTGCCGTCTTCCAGGCCGAAACGCATCTTGATGACGCGCTCTTCGCGCGGCGTCAGTGTGCGCAGCACCTGCGACGTATACTCCTTCAGATTGACGCTGATTACGGCGTCGCTCGGTGAAACCGCCATGCGGTCTTCGATGAAGTCGCCAAGATGCGAATCTTCCTCTTCACCGATCGGCGTCTCCAGCGAGATGGGCTCCTGCGCGATCTTCAGCACCTTGCGGACCTTCGCCACAGGAATATCCATGCGCCGTGCAATCTCTTCCGACGATGCCTCGCGCCCAAGCTCCTGCACCAGCTGACGCGACGTGCGGATCAGCTTGTTGATCGTCTCG